>CAJUBR010000039.1 GCA_910584695.1 uncultured Lachnospiraceae bacterium | reverse complement strand
CTTTTCCGGCTGGAACAATCTCTAACTCGGCTGACAGAAAATCTTCTTCCTCCATGTCGTATTTCTTTTTTAAAATCGAAAGAATCATCTTTTTAACCGGCTCTTTCTCTTCCTTAGCAAGGGGACGGCTTCCAATCAGAATATCCAGCTGTTCCCCCTCCACCACCTTATTTGCCTTCTTATCCATCTGCTCTCCGGCTAAATGAATCAGCAGATCCGTCACACAAAAAACAGGGTCTTTTTCATCCTCTCCGATTCTAATATTCAATACCTCTCCATTTTTCTTCGCTACCACACCATGAATGGCAAGGGGAAGCGTCACCCACTGATACTTTTTGATTCCTCCATAATAATGTGTATCTAAATATGCAAGCTCCGTATCCTCATACAAAGGATTCTGTTTTACATCCATCCTAGGTGAATCAATATGTGCCCCAAGAATATTCATACCCTCAGTAATCGGCTTGGTTCCTATATGAAAAAGAACGATTGCTTTCTTCATGTTAACCGCATATACTTTATCACCCGCTTTCAGTGTTTTTCCTGATCTCCTTACCTCATCCAAATCTTCATATCCGAAGTCCTTTGCCATCTTTACAAGATATTTCACACATTCCCGTTCTGTCTTTCCCTGATCCAGAAACTTACGATATTCTTTACTTAATTTTTCTAATTCTTTCAGTTCCTGCTTATTATAGTCTTTCCATGCATTTTTCCGTTCCATCAGTCCTGCCTCCTTAAATCAAAAACTCTACGGCATTTGCCAAATCTTACATAAACTCTATATCCGGCTCATTACCCGCAAAAATAACACAAAGGAAGAATAATTCCATATTCTCCCATTCTTCTTCCCTTTATTATATTATCTTCTTCAAAAACTTCAACCCTTATTCACACAAATTTCCATCACGCAGCAATCATTACTGACTCTGGCAGTCTCAGTCCATACCAAAGGCAGCTTTCAGTTTGGTAATATGTTTTCCAAACCGAAAGCATATGATGCCAGCACAATTTCTTATACTCTTTAATCTTCCAAAGCCAGTACTCCACGCATTTCAATCACAGGAGTTCCTTTCCCTGCAATATAATCACCTGTAATGGTAACTCTTCCGATATTATCATCTCTTGGAATCTGATACATAATATCTAACATAAATTCTTCAATAATTGCACGCAATGCTCTTGCTCCCGTCTTTTTTTCCATTGCCTGCTTTGCAATTGCATGATAAGCAGTATCATCAAAACGTAAATCCACACCATCTAAATTCAACAACTTCTGATACTGTTTCAAAATAGCATTCTTAGGCTCCTTTAAGATCTGAACCATCATCTCTTCGTCAAGACTCTGAAGCGTAAACAAAATTGGCAGACGTCCAAGAAACTCTGGGATCATACCAAACTCTCGAAGATCTTCTACCACAGCCTTTTGAAGGATATTCGTATCCTTATCATACTTATCCTTTAAATCTGCTTTAAAACCAATAGACGACTGTTTATTCAAGCGTGACTTGATAATGTCCTCCAAATCCGGAAAAGCTCCGCCGCAAATAAACAAAATGTTTCTTGTATTAATGGTGGTAAGGGGAACCATTGCATTTTTACTACCCGCACCTACCGGAACTTCCACTTCTGCACCTTCTAATATCTTCAAAAGACCCTGCTGGACAGCCTCTCCGCTTACATCTCTGGAGTTTGTACTCTTTTTCTTTGCAATCTTATCAATCTCATCTATAAATACAATCCCCCGTTCTGCCCGTTCCACATCATTATCCGCTGCCGCAAGGAGCTTTGACAGTACACTTTCCACGTCATCACCAATATAACCTGCCTCTGTCAAGGTAGTCGCATCGGTAATTGCAAGAGGTACATTTAAAATACGTGCTATTGTCTTTACAAGATATGTTTTACCGCAGCCTGTAGGACCAACCATCAGCATATTAGACTTCTCAATCTCAATATCGTCCATATTGTTTGTCAGAACACGTTTATAATGATTATAAACCGCAACGGATATTACTTTTTTTGCATAATCCTGTCCGATCACATACTCATCCAGTTTTGCCTTCATCTCATGAGGTGCCGGAATCGTACTTAAAGTAAGCTCCGGCTCCTCCTTTTTTTCTTCCTTCTCTTTCCTTTTCTTAACTTTTTGTTTCTTCGGAATATCGTCCACTGGTGTAAACTGATTCATATTCATATTTGGCATATTAGATAAATCCATAAACTGCATATTGCTGCCGCCAAAGCTGTCAAAGGTTTTTTGCATGCAGTCCTGACAGATATTGATATTATTCGGCATGTAAATCAGCTTTCCGACCTTTGATTCCGGTCTCCTGCACAAATAACAGTATTTTTCATAATCTCCATCTCTATTTTTGTCTTTCTTATCCTTGCTATCTTCCATCGTTATCCTCCGCTATCTGTATTCTAAATATTATAATCTATATTCTCTCCAGTCATCACAACCTAGTATAACAAATCTTTCAGGAAAATACTATTGTTTATTTTAGGTAGTTTCTATCATTACATATTTCATCAATAAGATATTTGATTTTCTTTACTCCACACCTAAGTACCTTCTCATAAACTGTTTGGGTGTCATCCTTATAAATGCTTTAAACTCCCTCTGAAAGTGAGCCTGGTCAGAATATCCCAGATGTTCTATGTGATACGGGATATTCCGGTCAGGAAACTGTATCATATTCGATATTGTGTTCAACAGCCGGATATGCCGGCAAAAACGCTTGGGTCCATAAGAAAACGTCTGTAAAAATAATCTTTCCATATGTCTTGGCGTATATCCCAGCTCCGCAGCAATCGTCTCTACTGCAGCCTTTCCCCCAGACTCCTTCATTTTTTCAATCGCATGATATACAAACGGATGCACCTGTGTAATATGTAACACAGTGTCTAATCTGGCATTACAGTATCGTACCCTCTCCTCAAATCCGGAACAGCTCCTCATGTCTTCCATCCACTGTTCCAAATCTTTTTCATTATATTGACAAATATACCCGGAATCTATATGAATCCCAAACAATCGGTCCCCCGCCGCTGCAAATTCCTCCTGCTTTACGATATGTTCAAAGCAATATAATTCGTTTTTATCAATATTCCATATATATTCAATACAGTTATCCGGAACCATGATAACGCTTTTTGATAATATACATTCATAACAAAAGCTTTTATAATATCGAAATAAATCTTTTTCCGCATAAAAGCTGCTTTTTAACAATAATACAGGCTGTCTGGTTGTAAATCGGTTCATCATAAATTCTCTCCTGCAATCCTCCATGCGTTTATTCCCGCGAGCAATGAGTCAAGCGGATATGCCCGCATATCCATTTGACGAATGCCGCGAGGGTCAAATACCCCGCAGCTCTGCTGCGTTGGAAATTTGATGCCCCGTAGCTTGCTGCGGGGTTATTGACTCTTAAAATCCAGTATAAAAACAAATTTGCATATATAGTACAACATGAAACATATTAAGTCAAACCCAAAAGGTCGCTTTTATTCAATCCAAAAATGACTTAACTTAATTAAAGCAAAAAATCCGTTTTTGCTCCATATTTTTATTTTTTCTTAAATATTTTTCATTTTTTTCTTGACAAATTAAATTAATTAAGTATAATGAAACATGTTTGAAAGCAAAGGTGCTTCACAAAAGATTGTGGAGTACCTTTTTTTATCCTATGAATACTTTTTATATATACTTCATAGGATATATTGCTTCACTTTATAATGAGGGGTTTTCCCTACAAGACAAAGACGTCTGATTATCATTTCTACGAGGAAGCTTTCTTCGTATGGTGATCAAGGGGTCTTTTTTAATTCTTTTTAGGAGGTGTGTGTTATGGAGTATTCTGCTGTTAACACAATTTGGGTGCTGTTAGGTGCCGCACTGGTATTCTTTATGCAGGCTGGTTTTGCAATGGTTGAAACCGGTTTTACGAGAGCAAAGAATGCCGGTAATATTATAATGAAAAACCTGATGGATTTTTCCATCGGTACACCAGTTTTCTGGTTAATCGGTTTTGGTCTCATGTTTGGTTCAAATAACGGTTTTATCGGAAGCATTAGTGGTATCGCTTCAGAAAGCAATTACGGAAATGGTATGCTGCCGGATGGTGTTCCATTCTGGGCTTATCTGATTTTCCAGACAGTATTTTGTGCAACTGCCGCTACCATCGTATCCGGTGCCATGGCAGAGAGAACAAAATTTATCTCTTACTGTATCTACAGTTTAATTATCAGCTTGGTGGTCTATCCGATTTCCGGTCACTGGATTTGGAGTTCAGAGGGCTGGCTGTGTGAAATGGGATTTCATGATTTTGCTGGTTCTACCGCAGTACATATGGTAGGCGGTGTTGCTGCATTTGTCGGTGCCTTAATTCTTGGACCCCGTATCGGCAAATATCACAAAGACGGCCGGGCAAGGGCAATTCCAGGACACAGTCTGACACTTGGTGCTCTTGGTGTATTTATTCTCTGGTTCTGTTGGTTTGGTTTTAACGGTGCTTCTACCGTTTCCATGGAAGGGGATGCCATTATATCTGCCGGTAAGATTTTTATAACTACCAACATGGCTGCTGCAGTAGCAACCGTTACCGTCATGATTATCACATGGATCCGCTATAAAAAACCGGATGTTTCCATGACATTAAACGGTTCCCTTGCCGGCCTGGTTGCCATTACAGCTGGTTGTGATACCGTTTCTCCGACCTCTGCGGCAATCATTGGTGTAATCGCCGGTTTCGTTGTTGTATTTGGTATTGAGTTAGTGGATAAAGTTTTGAAAGTAGATGATCCGGTGGGTGCTGTAGGTGTTCATGGAATGTGCGGTGCTCTGGGCACAATCTGTGTCGGCTTATTTTCAGACGGAGCAGGTACCGAATGGAAAGGATTATTCACCGGTGGTGATGCTCATTTATTAGGTATTCAGGCACTCGGTATGATCTGCGTAATCGCCTGGGTAGTTGTCACAATGACAATTGTATTTCAGGTTATCCAACACACGATTGGTCTCAGGGTTACAGAAGAAGAAGAAGTTCTCGGTCTTGACAGTACAGAACACAATCTTGCAAATGCATACTCAGACTTTGCCTCCTCACCGGAAAGAAGCGTATTCTTAGGAAGCTTTGCCGATTCTCCTGCAGCCCCTTCCGAAATACCTGCTGCTCCTTCAAAAGCAGTACCGGTTGAATATAAGACTTCTGCTCCTGCAGACGGAGCACAGCCTAAATTATCTAAGATTACCATCCTCTGTAAGCAGAATAAGTTCGAAGAGCTTAAGAGCGCACTGAATGAGATTGGTGTTATGGGTATCACCGTCACCCAGGTTCTTGGCTGTGGTGTACAAAAGGGTGCTGCCAAAATGTACCGTGGTACTGAAGTGGATGTTGTTCTTCTTCCAAAAGTGAAAGTCGAAGTCATCGTAAGTGCTGTTCCGGTTGCCCAGGTTGTGGAGACCGCTAAAAAAGCTCTTTACACCGGAAACATCGGTGATGGTAAGATTTTCGTATATGATGTAGAAAATGTCATTAAGGTAAGAACCGGCGAAGAAGGATTTGCTGCTTTACAGGGTGAAAACTAACCAGCCGTAAATAATTAACCCTGCGGCAACGAGCCAAGTGTTCATGCGGGCACGCAAACTTGACTCGTTGCCCGAAGAAAACAAGGGAACCAGCCTGTCTCTGCCGGTTCCCTTTTATCGTTTGTGCTTTATTGGTTTTCTCTCTGCTCCCCGATTCCCTTATCCGCCGGAATGCCGGGGATGCCTGCTCTGCCTTATTAGGCTGTGGCTTATTATTCATAGTTTGGCAAACATACTATTTTATATATTTAATATCGTGTAAATATTAACAAAGTAACAAACAATATATATATTATTGGTAGATAACACACTGATTTGTCGTCTGAAGAAACTTGATCATCTGGTTTCACAACTCTGAATTTAATAGCAAATTTAAAGCATAGGTAACCAAACGCTGTTCCTAGAACATTCGCAATCAAATCATTAATATCGGTAGCTCTATACAAAGTAAACAATTGACTTATTTCTATTACAAGTGATAGCCCCAATCCAAGCAACAATATTTTTTTCCAATGCTCATATAATTTACTTAACATAGGGCAAAGAAATCCCAACGGAACAAAGCAAAAAACATTCAGAATAAATTCTAAATTTAATCCATTAATTAATGGCATTAGATTAATATTTGGATTAAACAATGGCTCTCCCAGTGCAGATAGACGAATAAATTCTCTTATAGTTGGAAATCCGACAATATGATTTAAAACAACACACAAATAATAATACAAAACTATTAAAATAATAGCCATTCTAATTTTCGCTATACTTTTATTTTTCTTACATAGCCAATACATTGTTCCGCTTACTAACAATACTCCCCCAATAATAAGCCTTAAATTCATGTCTATTAAATCTATAATCGCATCAAATAAACTTAATTGAATTTCCATAATCGCCTCCAAACTGCTGCTTTTCTTTAATAACCCCTGTTGTCTTCCCCTAACCAAACTGTGAAATCAGCCTTTGGATTAACATGAATCTCTATCTTCTCCACTCTATCTAACTGATAATCACTGAGTTTGTGATTCTTTAAATCCGATAAGACTCGGTCTTTCGCTCTCATAATATTCCGGAATTTATCATATTCATAGTCACAGTCTACATAGATATATTCATATGTTTTATCTAAACTCTTACTTTTCTCCTGTAGCGTTTTGGATTCTACCTGTTTAGATTCTGTGGTCTCTTCTGCCTCTTCGGATTCCGTAACCATAGACTCCGTTGTTGTCGTTCCTGCAGTCATGGATTCTGTGGTCTCCTCCAGCGATTCCGTTGATTCTATATCGATAGATTCATCTATATTTTCCGAATCCTCACCCTGAATCTGAACCTCTTGAACTTTCGGTACTGCATCCTTATTATCCGACAAATAAGAAACCATAACCTGAATCCTATCCTCCGATACTGCATCGTCTTCTACAATTGTATAATGATGATAATAATAACCATCATTAATACCTGTCATAACATTTAACACATCTGTTTTCTCTGACACTTTATACTCTATCGTCTTAGTAAAATGCTCACTTCCCTCTAACATAGCCTCTCCGCCATATTCAAAAGAACTGTATTCTGCAAATGCTATACCACTTCCGATTCCTGCCACGAATACTCCTACTGCAAGCATACTTCCGATCACTTTATAAATTTTACGCATGATTCACTACCTCCTGATATGAATTGACTGTAATCTGCTTTTGCTGCCACTGCCCGTCATCCGGATATTCCCAGTCATTTTCTTCCTGCTGTGAATCTTCAGCACGAAAATCCTTTGTATCTGAATCCTTTGTAATATCTCCCGAATCCTTTCGAACGGACTTCTTCCTTAACAAGGTAAAACAGAATA
The DNA here is from genome assembly GCA_910584695.1 of uncultured Lachnospiraceae bacterium. Lineage (GTDB taxonomy): Bacteria > Bacillota > Clostridia > Lachnospirales > Lachnospiraceae > CAG-590. The sequence goes on along the minus strand of CAJUBR010000039.1, from coordinate 16,577 downwards.
TCATAACTGCAGCACTGATTAAAACACCGCCTACCGTAGCAATTGTCATGCCGATCACCGGATATCCCATTACCAGTAAAACAGCCTGAACGCCAAAGCAGAAAATGCAGCCAAGAACCCCAAGTCCTGCAAATATGCCACAGAACAACCAAAACAGATTCCATAATAAACGTACAAAACATAAGCATGCGTGCCACACTAAACTACAAATCTCTAAAATGAGAAGCCATAACCTGCCAAGAAATCCCTTTCCCTTTGCCTTCTTCTTCCCGGCATAAAATCGTTCCTTTAATTGGGTAAAGGGCTGTTTGACAAAATTATATAGCTTCTTTATCTGCTGAATTCCCCATTTACCGGCTGTTTCTGCACTTTTCCCCAGTGCACCTGCACCTTTTCCAATCACGCTGGTTGCTTTCTCTGTAGCCTTTCTGCTCTCTTCTTTCACTTTATCAAAATCAATATTTTTCTTTTCTGCATTATAATCTGCCTTTACATGATATGCCTCTAAAATACCGGCAGTCAATTCTTTTAAATCTCCGAAGTCCTTAATGGCCTCCTCTTGTGAAAGTCCTCCCTTCATCTTCATATCGATATGCTGTTCGTATTCTTCCACAATATCCTGAATCTCTCCCTCCTCCAAAACAGAGAGGTTCTTTCTTAATTTTGTTAAAAATTCTTCCTTTTTCATCATTTCTTCTCCTTTAAAAAATCACCTACGCATTTTGAAAACTCATTCCACTCTTTTTCTAATTCACTCTGATGTAAAATTCCCGGTGCCGTAATATGATAATATTTTCTAGGTGGCCCCTCTGTAGATTCTTTCAGATATGTTTCAAAATAATGCTCGTTCGTCAAACGTTTTAATAAAGGATAAATTGTTCCCTCATTCACATCCACCACTTTTGAAACCTCTTCTACCAATTCATAGCCATACATATCCTGATGAATGACTGACTTCAGTACAATCAGCTCTAACACACCCTTTTTGAATTGTGCATTCACTTTCTCACCTCACTTTGACCTTTTTCCCTTATTCTTATCTTCACGCACAATAATACACTTATTACTTGGTTATGTCAAGTACTAAAATATTTTTAATACTAATAATGTTAGAATACTTTGTTTTATCTCAATCTCATATCAGTTCCCATAAAAATGCACACAAAAAGAGATGATTGTACCGACAAAAATCTCTGATACAATCATCTCTGATAGTAGATATTTCATATTCAAGATAAAATTTAACCACGTCTCGGCATCATGGAAATAATACGGCCGGCAAAGTCATTAAAGTTTTGTGTCTGCAATACAACGCGCCCCGGTCCAGTCAGCTTTGTCAGGAACAATCCCTCACCACCAAAGAAAATATTTCCCAGACCCTTTACCGTTTCAATTTCATAGCGGACACTTTTATCAAACGCTACTACATTACCGGTATCAACCTTTATCACTTCTCCCGGAGCAAGTTCCTTTACAACCTGATCTCCGTCTACCTCTAAAAATGCATATCCGTTTCCACTGATATCCTGAAGAATAAATCCTTCACCACCAAACAAACCAGCCGAAAATCTTTTTGTTAATGCAATCGATACATCTACACCGTCCTGGGCACACAAGAAGGCTCTTTTTTGTGCAATAATACCGGGAGTTCCACTTAAATTAACAGGAATAACATCACCCGGAACAGTGGAACCAAATGCAATCTTCGCACCATCACGCATAGATGTATAAGTTGCCATAAAAAGGGATTCTCCCGACAAAACTCTGCCAAGACCCTTCATCAAGCCGCCCTTGGTATTCGTCTTCATATCAATTCCCTCTGTTTCCCATACCATACCTCCACTCTGGGTATACATTGCCTCCCCTCTGTTTAGCGTTACCTCTACAGCAGGTACTGTCTTTCCTACGATTTCGTACTGCATATTATCCTCCTCTTTTATTCTCCTTCAAATTGATTGTTGTACATATAAATTATAACTGTCCTTCTTTGTGAATGCAATAGCCAGTTAACACCCCTATGACAGCCGTCAAATATTGGTATAACCAAGTCTACTGTTCCCGTTGCCCACGGAGATTATCCGGTTTACATTCCTCTTGCCTTTTTGGTGCATGCCTTCATTGCTTCAAATACTGCACTCCGCATTCCCTTTTCCTCCAGAACACGTACTGCCTCTATTGTCGTCCCTCCCGGAGAACATACCATATCTTTTAATTCTCCCGGATGCTTCCCTGTCTCTAACACCATCTTAGCACTGCCATATACAGCCTGTGCCGCAAATTCATACGCCTGTGCCCTTGGCATACCGTCCGCAACGGCTGCATCTGCCATTGCCTCAATAAACATAAACACATAAGCCGGGGAACTTCCGCTAACGGAAACCACTACATCCATTAAATGTTCCGAAATAACTTCACATTTACCAAATCCCTCCAAAATGCTTACAACATATTCCAATTCCTTTTGTTCCACATATTGATTGCAGCATGCCGCGGTAATTCCTTCCCCAACTAGAGCCGGCGTATTAGGCATTGTACGGACTATTTTAACCTGTTTGCCAAACTGCTTTCCCATCCATTCCAAAGTTTTACCGGGTGCAATGGTTACGATAATATGCTTTTCCGTAATACTATCCTTAATTTCATCAATCACATTTTCGTAAAACTGCGGCTTTACAGATAACACCAGTATTTCACTATTTTTTGCAGCCTCTTTGTTGTCAGATACAACATGGATTCCCATATCCTTCTGTGTCCTGTCAAGGCTTTCCTTTGATCGATCTGCTCCTATGATATCTTCTTTTGAAACAATATGATGATTGATAATCCCCTTCATCATTGCGGCTGCCATATTACCACAACCGATAAACCCTAATCGCATATGATTCATCCTCCTGCTTTCATATTGAATACATAAGGCATCGGATTCGGTATTTCCTGTATTCACTACAAAATAACCAAAACCGATGCCCTTATATATTGGCAGAATCTATAACGATTCCATCTTATAAATTAACACTTCCCTGTTCACCATCAGCGGTATAATAAATCATACCCTCTTCCGGTTTTACATAAACGTTAAGCTCTTTCACAGATTTTTTACCTGTTGCTGCTACAACCTTATTCATAATGTCGTCTGTTGTAACCTCATATCCACAACACTGTACATAGACAGTCTGTGTCATCTTTTTAGCTGCTACTTTCTTAACTGGTGCCTTTTTCTCTGTTGTTGTCTTTGCTGCTGCTTTTGCCGGTGTCTTCTTCTCTGCTGTTGCCTTTGCTGCTGCTTTCGCTGGTGTCTTCTTCTCTGCTGTTGTCTTCGCTGCTGCTTTTGCCGGTGTCTTCTTCTCTGCTGTTGTTTTAGCTGCTGCCTTCGCCGGTGCTTTCTTTTCCGATGCTGTCTTTACTACTTCAGCAGCTTTTGCTGCCTCAACCTTCGCCATAGCTGCCTTCACCTGATCATCTGTTTTCTTTGTTGCCATGATAACATCCTCCATTTTTTCAATAAAAAATATATGTTCAATCTATTGCATGCCGATTTACTATGTTCATACTACCCTAAAAGTAAAATATTTGCAACTTTTTTACCTAATTTCGCTAGTATTTACAAGGTTTTTCAAAAAACTACTCTCTTTCATGACAAAATGCACAAAATATATCTTCACTTTTTCAATATATTTTACTTACCATCTAAGATTGCTGCCAAATGTTCAATTCCATTCTGTACATTTTCATAGATTGTAAAACCGTTTCCACACCTGCCACCTGTTCCTCCGTAGAGGTGCTAATCTCTGCTGTTCTTTCGGCAGACTGTTCGGATATAGTCTCCAGCTTTTTCATGGAAGCCAATAAGCTGTCTTTAATCGTTACAATGTTTTCCAATTCCTCCTTTAACAGATCCGTTACTTTAATTACTTCTTCAGAAGAAACCAGTATCGTCTCAAAAATTTCTACTGTATCGTTTAATTTATCATGGGACTCTTTCACTACAACATTGTTATAATCTATAATTTTACTGGTCTGTTCCACTGTTTTAATGATATCCTTTAATATCTCATCTATCTTCTGTGTTGCCTCTTTCGTAAACCTAATATTTTCGTCAAATTTTCTGGATAATTCATCAATTGAAGCAATTCCTTCATCATTCTTTTCCTTTAACCGGTTCATATTATTTACCGTTTCACTGACACGGTTTTCGGAATTCAAAATCTTTTCATTTAAATCATTAAAAATATCCAGACTTCCATCCACTTCGCCAATCTGCTAATCCGCACTATTTGAAATCTCCTCAGTTGATGCTGCGATCTCCTAGAAATAGAGCCAAAGGAATTCAGAGAATCATAAATGCTTCCCACTACTCTCTGTTAATAATATACCATATTTTTTGAATTCTGCAACATTTTTGTATAATCTGCATATCATTCTACTGATGATAAATTGCCGTGCTTTATCACTCTGATTTCTTTTTTCGTAAAAAGCTCGGAATAGGAAAATGGTGAATCGGCAAAAAATATAAACTCTTTTTCCTTTTTATTCACTTGATAATGAATTTTAACACAATCATGTAAGGCTGCTACGTGAACCGTCATTCGATATCCTACAGTGCTGGTTCCTGTTTGATTGCCTTGAATTTTATCATATTCTACATATAAAATATCTGCATATCGAATAAAAGAAAATTCATAATTTCTTATTTTGCATGCCAAAAGAAAATCATTGCAAAACCATATATAATACTGCTCTGCAGGTGCAAACCCAGTTTGAATAATTACCTTATCTTTATCATTTTTTATTATTTCATTTTTTATTATGGAATCTGTATAATCAGGATATATTTGTTGGAACCCCCTCTTTGCCTCTGGATACGAATATTTGTACTTTGAATTTTTATATATCCTATAACTAAATGCAAAAACTGCCATAATAAGCATGCTTAAAAATAATGTCCACATTCTGGGCTCAAAAACACAAATTCCACCCAGAAGTATCAGACAAATCATCTCAATTTTCATACCTGCAGATACCGGTCTCTTATGTAACATTTTCACCTGCCTGAAAAAAAAAGAATCCAAATCTTTCTTTCTATTCTTTTTATCTGCAAAGAAATCCTCCATTTTTTCCATTTCTCTCATCTTTCCGGAAAGAAAATTTTCCATATCTGACTGATTTTCCATATTCTCGCTCCCTCCTTCTTTGCCGTATTAATCAGGCAATTGCAAAGCCCTAGAAACATTAGCTACATAAATCCATATCATTTACTTTCTCTAATTTCTGAATTACATTTTGTGGAATCTCACTTTTTTTATATAAACTGCTATAATAGCGATGCATAGTTTCTATTGCTTCGTCCATTTTATGGAGTTTTGCATACAAAAATGCCTTTGTCCCAATATACCGATATTTATTGAACATATTCCCATTTTGAATCGTGTGTTCCAAAAATGACAATACATCCTAATCCGATTTGTATCCGGCAAAAAATCCTGTTTATCGTATCAATTGTTATGATTCATCTATCATACTGCTACCTGTGGAAACAATTTAAGCCAAGATAAGGGTATGCCGGATTCTCCGACATACCCTGAAAGTTCTTAACAAATTTGAAATTGCAGCAATTTTTCTTAACCGAAGTATCTCTTAAGAAGTCCTTCAAATGCCTTTCCGTGTCTAGCCTCATCCCTAGCCATCTCATGCACGGTGTCATGAATTGCATCAAGATTCGCTGCTTTCGCACGCTTAGCAAGATCAAACTTACCTGCTGTTGCACCGTTTTCTGCTTCTACTCTCATCTCAAGGTTCTTCTTTGTTGAATCCGTAACTACTTCACCTAAAAGCTCAGCAAACTTAGCAGCATGCTCTGCCTCTTCGTAGGCTGCTTTTTCCCAGTAAAGACCGATTTCAGGATATCCCTCTCTATGGGCAACCCTTGCCATTGCCAGATACATACCAACTTCTGTACACTCACCGTTGAAATTTGCTCTTAAATCCTCAAGAATATCTTCGCTAACACCCTGTGCTACACCAACAACATGCTCTGCTGCCCATGTACGCTCACCGTCCATAGCCGAAAACTTGTCAGCCGGAGCCTTACACTGTGGACAAGATTCCGGAGCCTGATCCCCTTCATAAACATAACCACAAACATTACATACAAATTTCATAATCGTATCTCCTTTTCTTTAGATATTTTATTCATAAGACTGTCGTCTCAAAATCAGTAATGATTACTGTTATGATAATATCACTTTTGTATTTTTGTGTCAAGCATCAATTTTAATTTGTTTTTTCTGTGAAATTATGCCAATAGGATATTTACAATTTCTTTCAAATTCATTCCATTGGACGCTTTAATCAGGACGACATCCTCTGGTTTCAAAACTGCCATCAGATAAATAGCTGCTTCCTCATTATCTGAAAATGTAAACACTTTTACTGCATTGCCACTCTCTTCTATTACCTGTTTGACATTTTGCGAAAGCTCTCCCAATACGACCACCTCATCGACCGGCTTATCCAATAAAAACTGTCCGATTTCTCTATGATATCTCACTTCATTTTCGCCAAGCTCAAACATATCTCCAAGCACTGCTATACGGCGTCCCTCACAGGGCATATCACAAAGTACATTAATGCTTGCCTTCATGGAATCGGGACTGGCATTATAGGTATCATCAATCAGGGTATATTTATTTTCCAATTGGATCACCCGCTGCCGCTGGCCCTCAAACGTTCTAAATGCATCCGCTGCCGTCTCCATAGGAATACCATTTTCACTGGCTACCGCAAGTGCAGCCACACAGTTTCCTACGTTATGTTTTCCCAATGTGTTTAACCGTACCGGAACCTCCTTTTGTCCATGCACACAGACAAAAGTCGTATAGGAATCATGATATACGATATCCTTTGCATAATAATCACACCAATCTGAAGTTCCGTAAAAAAGTGTGCGGCAGGTAAGATGTTCCGTCTCTTTTGCATCCTTTAGAAGCTTATCATCCCCGTTCAGAAACAAAGTCCCTCCCTCTTTCATAAAGTGAACAACACTAAGCTTTTCTTTCCTGATATTTTCCTGGGTCTTCATAAATTCAATATGGGCAACGCCAATCGTGGTAACAACTGCCATATCCGGTCTCACCATTTCCGATAAAATATCCATCTGCCCTGTTTCACTGATTCCAAGTTCCAAAACCGCAATTTCATCCTGATGGCTCATTTTAGACAAGGTAATCGGTACACCAATCTGGGAATTTAGGTTTTTCTCTGTATGAAAGGTTCTCTTTGCGGTGGAAAGTGCCAGTGTAATCATCTCTCTGGTTGTTGTCTTTCCGACACTGCCCGTCACTGCCACTACCGGAATGGGAATCTGCTTTCTTATTTCTTTACCGATACACTGTAATGCATCCACTGTATGATTGACCCGGATATAGGGTTTCTTCGCAACTACAATATCATTATGACGGGATGTCAGTGCTGCCGCTCCCGTTTCCAGTGCTGATTCAATAAATCGGTGGGCATCTACCTTTTCTCCGATAATGGGAATAAACAAATCCCCTTCCTTAATTTCTTTTGAATTAATACAGATATCCGTAACAGGCGTATCTTCCTCCCCACATAATAAAACCCCGCCTGTCATTTTCACAATATCTTTTACCGTTATATTTTCCATAACTACTCCATCTCCTCAGTTTGTTTTACCATCTGTTCAATAAAACGTGCTACACCATCTTCATCATTTGACGGAATGACTGCATCTGCCATATTCTGAATATCGGGATGTGCATTTGACACTGCGTAAAAATAATCACTCGCATTCTTTAATGCCATATCGTTCAGGTTATCTCCAAAACTGATGACACTGTCATAATGTTCTTTGCTTCGCAGATAAGAGAGTGCCTCTTTTTTCGATGCCCGGTCACTGAAAATTTCCAGCATATAATTCTCATCACTGTAAATGTCTGCATAAAATTCTGCTTTAATCCCCTTTACAACAGATAACTCACGATAAAGACCTTCTAACCGTTCCTTCGGTTCCCTTAACATACAATAAATAATCTCATTCTCGGCAATCAGGCTTAAATCCTCTACCTCCGTAAATTTCTTATCATATTTCATAATATACTCATTCCGAAAATAATTCAGTGCGGTAGAATCTACACTATCATAGTATGCAACAAACCGGTTATCCTCTAGTCCATATAAAAAACAATTCAGCCCTCTGGTTTTAATCAGCCCTAATAAAGTCATAACAATCGTCTCATCCAGTACTGCCTTTTGAATGTATTTCTTCTGTTCCATATCATAAACTAAAACCCCATTCATCAACATAACTGGCATTTTAAGGTTGAATTTCTCTATAATCTTTAGTGCAGTCGCCGGTGTCCTTGCAGTAGAAATCGTAAAATTAAGACCCTTTTCAATCTCCCGGTTAATAATCCCTGCCGTTACATCACTAACCTCTGTTTTGCTGTTTAACAAAGTTCCATCCAAATCACTCACAAATAATCTCTTCATCTGTTCTCCTCTGCCAGTTGTATTCAACTGCTTTTGATAAACTATTATACTCCTTTTCTATTTCTGGTGCAAATTTCCATTCCTTAATTTTTTCTAAAGTTTCTCCAAAACTCTGACATTCTATCTCCCACAGTATCCAGTGTTACAATCTGATAATCCTCCCATTCAACAGGAAACGTATCTACTACCTGTCTGGTCACAAAGCGCTCGTCCAGCAAAAGAATGACTCCTCTATCCTCCATCGTACGGATTACTCTCCCTGCAGCCTGCAAAACTTTATTCATCCCCGGATACAGGTACGCATACTCAAAACCCTTATCCTCCTTATCTGCAAAATACTGAAGCTGAATTTCCCGTTCGTTACATACCATAGGAAGTCCGGTCCCGATAATCGCAGCCCCGATCAGATTTTCTCCTGCCAGATCAATTCCTTCCGAAAAAATGCCCCCTAAAATACAAAATCCAAACACCGGTGTTTCTGAATTCCGGAATCGCTCTAAAAATGCTTCCCGTTCCTGTTCCAAAAGATATGGTGTCTGTTTTATGATCTCCATGCCTGAAAGCAGTCCCAATTCCATAGCCCTGTCGTAGACATCATTTAACATCTTATAAGACGGGAAAAATGCCATATAATTCCCTTTCCTGGCATTGACCATCCAATGCAGATATTTTGCCATTTTCCCATACTGTTCGGGGCCCCTTAACCGATATCTGCTGCTGACATCCACCCCGGCAAATAACCCTCTGTTTTTCTTTGGAAACGGTGAAGGAATATAGATTGCATAATCATCTTCCGAATTATGCAAAAGTTCTTTGTAATACATAATCGGAAGCATCGTAGCAGAAAAGAACACTGTCGCATTTCCTTTTTCTATGCAGTCGGTTAAATTCTTTGCCGGATGGATACAGTAAAGCTTTAGCATAAAGGATGTATCACTTACCTGTTCCCCATATATTTCATAGCTGTCATCTAGCAGCTCATAGATATTTAAAAACTGGTTAATCTGAAAATAAAAATCCAGAATCTTATCTTTGTGAGGCTTTAACGCTGCTATTTCCCTGCTTTCTTCCAAAAAAGATTCCATCAGGGCATGCAGACGCAAAAGTTTTATATAGAGGGTATCCATATCATGAACCATTGTATAGCCCTTCTCATTTTCACATGCCTTTTTAAATACCAGCAGTTCACGATTACAGCTGCTTAATAACTTCCCAATCTTTGCATGATAAGGTAGAAGAAGCTTCCGCATTGCCAAAAAATCTTCTTTATAAATAGCAGCACTGTACATGGAGGAAGCACGCTCTACCAGATTATGTGCCTCATCTACCAAAAATAAAAACTCACCATTTGCCCCTTCCCCAAAATATCTTCTCAGTTTTACCCTTGGATCAAATACATAATTATAGTCACATATGATTCCGTCTGCAAACAAACTGATATCTAATCCCATTTCAAAGGGACATACCATATGCTTTTGTGCATATTCCAAAATAACATCTCTTGTAATATTAAATTCATGAGTAATGCAGTCATACACCGCCTTATTAATCCGATCATAATGCCCTTTTGCATAGGGACACTGCTCCGGTTCACAGTTCATCTCTTCAAGGGGACAGATTTTTTCTTTTGCCGTAATGAGGACACTGCGGAAATACAGCCCGTTTTTTCTTAAAATTTCAAATCCGTCTACGGCAACCCCCCGTGCAATTGTCTTTGCAGTTAAATAGAATAACTTTTCTCCATAACCGTCTCCCATTGCTTTCACCGCCGGAAAAATGGCAGCCATGGTCTTTCCGATTCCCGTTGGTGCCTGAACAAAAAGATTCTTCCTCCTTTTAATGGAAAGATAGACCGTTCCCGCCATATCTCTTTGTCCGGCACGGTAAGAATAGGGAAACTCTAATCCAGCAGCAGAAGCATTCCGCAAAGTCCTGTTATCCACCTCAAACTGTGCCCATTTGCAATATTCTTCTGTCAGGTCATGGAACCATTCCTGTAGATATTCAAAATGAAATGTCTGATGAAACCGCTTTATCTCCTCACTATCTAAATTGCAATAGGTCATCTGCACTGTAATTACACTTAACTCATGCTCCAACGCATAGATATACGCATAACACATTGCCTGTGCCTGGTGCAAAAAGACAGGCTCTTCCATATGCTCAAGGTTCTTATAGACACCTTTTATCTCATCTATCGTTACACCTGTTTCCTCCGTGAGAATTCCGTCTGCCCTTCCGTCAATCGTAAGCACAAAATCCGGTTTTATGATATCTATTTTTAAGGGAACCTCTGCCTCATAGTTTAATCCCATTTTCCCCTGAATCTTCCGATGGATTCTGCTGCCTTCTAACATAGCCTCCTTTGAAAAGGAGCCGCCTGTGCTGGCAATATCTCCACTTCGGAAAATGAACTCCACCAAACTGCGTACCGATATCTTAAGCTGATACATATGCTCTGTCCTTTCCCTATTTACCAATATATGGGATTTCTAACGGTATACTATCTTGTGTGCGACCTCGTCCGCAGTATCCTTATCCGTTAATTTTTCGAGAAGAGTAAGACCAAAATCAATACAGGTTCCCATTCCACGGCTGGTAATAAACTGCCCGTCACACACAACCCGATTCGTCAGATAATTAGCCCCCTGCAGTGCCTCTTCCATTCCGGGATAACAGGTCGCATTTTTACCCTCTAACAATCCCATTTCACCGTAAATGCCAGGAGCAGCACATACTGCAGCCAGATATTTTCGCTTCTCGTTGCATTGCAAGATCAATTTCTCCAATCCCTTATGTGCCTTAAGATTCGGTGTCCCCGGAACTCCTCCCGGCATAATCAGCATATCCGCATCTGATAAATCCTGTTCATCAAATACCAAATCAGCCCTGATTGTTACAGCATGAGAACTGGTTACATCATAGTCACCTGTAATAGAAACTGTTTTACAATCCACATTTCCTCTTCTTAAGATATCTACAACCGTTAATGCCTCAACCTCTTCAAATCCTGTTGCCAAAAATAAATATACCTTCTTCATGTTTTCTTTTCCTCCTGATTCTCTTTTTCTATGATTTGTTGCTTTTTCAGCTTCCATGAAACTTATTGTTCTGCCTGTGCCAGTATTTCACTGTAAAATTCCTCCGGCTTCTTCTGAGCCGCCTTTATCCTCTTTTTATTTTCATACATAAACATATCAGCCTGATGATAGATATCCATTAATTTCTTTCCTGCATTTTCTTTATTGTAAAAAGCATAACCACGTGCAATACTGATTCGAAATAATTTATCCGGTTCCTTATTATATTCCTCCATCTGTTCCTGAAACTTGCAAATACTCTGTTCACAGCGTGTTTTTACATTTTCCCCGCTGAGCAAAACAGCAAATTCGTCACCTCCAATACGAAAACATTCCCCCTTCTGGCTCTCAAACGACCTTCTGATCAAATCCGCACTTTCAACCAGAAGGCGGTCACCAAGATGATGTCCCATATTATCATTCACAAATTTCAGATCATTTACATCAAACATGATAATGGCAACTGCAGGAATCGTGTCTTTTATCATCTCCAAATCTGCAAGATGCTCTTGAAATGCAGTCCGGTTACCGATGCCGGTCAGTCCATCGCGATATGCCAGTTGGCTTACAAACTCTGCCTGAACCCCGAGTTTTACCGCATTTATCGTTTTCTCCAGACTGGAACTCCCATAACATATAATAAAAATCAAAAGACCGATCCGCACAAACATGGCGGTATCATTGCCGTTTCCCTGATAAAATCTTATTATATCTATCACTGTCGCTACAGAAATTCCAGACAGACCAATTCCCCTCAGCACCCTGTAAACATTTTTCACCTGATTACTGCCTTTTGCAAAAGAATTACGAATAATCATATAAAACATGATTCCCGCCGACAGTGCCAGCATAATATGCGTAAACCGCAACGTTTCATGCACATCCGCAATATTTGAAAAGTGCAATACCATGCATATGGCAAACTCCAGAAAAGACAAAGTGCTGAACACGGATACCACAAACCGGTTTCGAAATCCAAAAGCAGCATTCAGGTATAATACCATGGGAATCGGAATCAGCATAAGGGAATAGCAGGAAATTACCTGCATCATCCGGCTGTCTCCGGTTAAAAACTGAAACAAATTGGTTTCCGCCAAACACCAGATGGCAATACTGACTGCAAATAATCCCAGATACATAAGTTCATGATTTTTCTGATTCTGTATGTTAATCGGAATATCTGCAATAATCAAAAGAATCCCTACAAATAATAATAATATACAGGTAACAAATGCAATAACTTTCCCTCCAATAATTTTAAGAATAATCCCTGCAGACGATCCAATATACAAATAATCCATGCCTGCTCTTGCATCATTATACACTGTTGTAACCCGTATCTCTATCGTTTTACCCGCATCATCTAACGCAACCGGAATGCAATTCCATCGGGTCCCAAAGGACTTTGTATAAAATGCATTTTGAGGTATATAAGGTTCATATATTAATTCACCGTCTATGTAAACCTCATAATATATATTTTTGCTGCGGTAATATAAAGATACACCCTCTTCCAAATCTTCGGGTAATACATTATATAAGCTAAACTGTTTATATGGTTCAACTTCTGAAAGCTTACTAAGATTTCTGACTTCCACTTCATCACCGGCTTCTGTTTTCCATCCCTTGTCAAAATCTAAAGGCATACAAAAAAATGACCCACTAAAGGAAGGACCGTTATAATGAATGAACATCCATATCACCGCAAAAACAAAAAACAATATCATAATGCTGTACATAACATGATATTTCCTATTCAACTTTTCCATCCCCTCCACTCAGTTCCTTTCCCTTTCATTAATTTATAACAATATTCTAAATTATAATAAAATATTTGTCAATTATCACAAAATATGATACGCTAAATGTATAACTGTTCCGCTTTCGGATACAGAAATGGAGGACGAAATGGAAATTGAACGAAAATTTTTAGTAAAAAAAGAAAGCATCCCGAAAGATCTAAAAACATATCCGCATGATGAACTGGAACAGGCCTATCTTATCACCAATCCTGTCTTACGGATCCGAAAAAAAAATCATTCTTATATTCTGACCTATAAAGGAGTCGGACTGATGAAACGGGAGGAGTCGGAATTTCCTTTGACAAAGGATTCCTATACGAAGCTGCTTTCTAAAACAGAAGGAAATATCATTACCAAAACCAGATATCGAATACCGGAAAAAGGAAATCTCACCATTGAACTTGATATTTTTTCCGGAATATTTACAGGACTTTTCCTTGCAGAAATTGAGTTTCCGGATGAAGAGACCGCATTGGCTTATATGCCGCCGATTTGGTTTGCAAAAGAAGTTACAAACGACAGCACATTCCAAAATTCCACCTTAAGCAGCATGAACGAAAAAGAAACTGCCGGACTTCTTTCTTCTTTGTAAGTCCGGCATTCTAATACTTTTTTCTTTCCTTATATCGTATCCTGCTCTATTTTCATCTGGAGCAGTGCTTTGTTCATAAGAATAACTGTGATCAGCATATTAAACGCACTTCCTGCCAGAATAAAGATCGCAGTATTAATACAATACGTAACTGCAATTACAACGGCACCGATTGATTGTGCAAATAAAGCTATCTTATATATTTTCCCAAATTCCATTTCCAGCAGCATGGTTCTTGTAAGCAGATACATGACAAACGCATAAAACAAACCCGAAAACAAATATTTTATAAATGTCAATATATACAATAAAATAAATACAAAAAATATCACAATATAAATGACACTGCTTAAATCTGCCATTGTCTGGTTTGTTACCACAAAATCTTTATAATAGTCAAACGTATCCTCCTGAATAACATTTCCCATTCCGGCTATATTGTTACAAACGAGAATATTGGTACTGCTGACCAGTATTGCCTCTACTATATCCTCCGGAACATCCTCCTTTGTAAATCTATCTACACTGGTATCTACAAGAAAATATACTCCTGCACTCTCATCCAGTTTCTCCACTTTTCCATCATAAGAAAATATGCCTTCTTTGAATGAAAATTCCGGAACTTCATTCATGATAATATTTTTAATTCCTCCCATTCCTGCTATGGCTCCCAGTACAGGAATAGCATATTGGATTACAGACACCAAAAGAAGCAATAGGAATAAGTAACTTACCACTTTCCCCATTTTTAATTCTAATAGTTTTCCATATTCCTTTGGCAGAAACATTGCGGTAAGAAACCGGTCCGACATACGCATCGGATTCTCTTTTTTGCAATCTTTATTATTATCACTGTTTACAGAATTTATATCTTCCATATTGTCCTCCATCCTGATACGTTAGTCACTCCTCCATCTGCTCTTTTTCCGCTGCAGGCAAAATGATCGTAATTACCGTACCCTTTCCTTCTTTTGATATCAGTTCCGTTTTCGCCTTACAGTTTTTTTCTAATAATGTAAATAAATTCAGCAATGCGGTAGGACTTTCTCTTTTTAAGCACTTTTTATCAAATCCAATTCCATCATCAACAATCTGAACTGCATACCCGTTTGCACGCTGGTAACTCCGAATCACAACATTTCCTTTGTTATTACAACCTGCAATTCCATGTTTTACCGCATTTTCCACAAGGGGTTCAATACTGTGCCTTGGAACCTTAAACTCTTTTATCTTACATTCAACAGAAAAATCAAGATTCTGATTTCTGGTTTTTTGAAGCTGCAGGTATGCAACCATGTGTTCCAGCTCTTCTTCAAATGGGATCATCTCTCCCGTCTGACTCATTGCCTTCAGGTTATCTCTCATATAAACCGAAATATAGTATATCATTTTTGTACTCCTGGCGGAACCGCTTTTTATCAGATTCTGCAGTGTATGAAAAGAGGCAAACAGCAGATTCGGATTCAACTGTTCGATTATCTGTGCCCTGACGGTCTCATCATCATATACTTTCTCTAGCGGTTCCACATAAAATGCCTTTTTCAAGGCATAAATCCAGATTACTGCCATATAGATTAAAAATCCACATATGATATAAAAATGAAACATAATATTTTGTATCTTTAAAAGCTTTGTAATAAACCGAATGAGCATACACAATACTATACTTCCATTTGCATAAAAAACGATTTTGCATTCTTTTCGTCTATAGACATAGACTGCCACAGCCAGAACAATTGTATACAGCAAAATACTGATTCCAAGCAGGATCGTTCCCGCAAGATCAATGCCTGTAAAAGAAATCAGTGAAAATGCCTGCAACACCATTACACTAACATAGAATATTCCAAAAAATACAATTCCTATGTCCACCAAAAACAGCACTCTTTTCTTGTTGACAAAACACCGTATCACCATTAAATGCAGTACCGCCAAAAGAATTACCAGACAGGCACGGAGCAGATAGATTCCAAAATTCCACCCGCTTATAACCTGCAGCAGCCGGCTGTTCGTTGTAAACAGCATACCAAGAACCAATCCTTCCGAAATGGAATAAATCAACAGTTTTTTTTGTTTAAATGTATTTTTTATCAATACCCATACGACAAATAAACAGATACTAATTCCAATCAGCAGAAACCCTGCTATAAAAAAGAAACCATTTTCACGGTAAGCGTCCACTAAAACCTCATGATATTCACCCGCATGGACTGCCCCGACCTTCATCTGTCCGGACCCTTTATTTTCCAGTTCAATCGAAGCCACCATATTCTTATACCGGGAAGAAACCGGTATTACATGGTATGCTAAAACACGATGATCTGCCTCATTGTTGCTATATAGGATATCATTTCCTACATAGACCCGGACAGCCTGCCGGTTCGTCTGAATTGTTAGAAAAATCGTGTCTGTATGCATCTCCGGTAATTTGTGGGTAAGGGTTGCCGTCTTTCCCTTTTCCACCGAAAGGGAAACCGGCAGATTTACGATTTCCGTAATGGTATTGCCGTCTGCCCTTCCGTTCACCTGAAATTCTTTTAATTTATCTTTATCCTTTGTATCATAAGTACATACCCATGCCTCCGAAAAATCCTG
>CAJUBR010000038.1 GCA_910584695.1 uncultured Lachnospiraceae bacterium | reverse complement strand
TGTTGATATTGTCTATATTGTACAACGGTCGGTAACGAAAACAGAGTTTCGCAATTACCTATTAAATATGTACACATTTTTCCAAAAAAATCCATTTGTTTTTATCGCATAGAAGTAACAAATAATGGTTTACATTATCCCTTGAAAATGATATAAAAAATAGAGAGACATCAGATAAAAGGAGGCTACTATGCAAAGGATACTAATCGTGGATGATGTAGAACTGAATCGCGAATTACTGTGTAATATACTGAAAGATGACTATATCATTGAAATGGCTGAAAACGGAGAACAGGCCTTAGAAAAGCTCCAGGAATACCAGTACGATACATCTGCGATTCTCCTAGATTTGCAAATGCCAAAAATGGATGGTTTTGCTGTCATTGCGGAAATGAAAAAAAACGGATGGATGCAAAGAATTCCTATTTTGATTATAAGCAGTGAACATGCCGTGGCAGTTGAAAACAAGTGCTTTGAACTGGGTGTTTCCGATTTTATTCATAAGCCCTTTGAAAGTTCCATCGTGAAGAACAGAGTAAAAAATACAATGGAGTTATTCGCCTGCAAAAATCAACTTGAACAAAAGGTAGAGGAACAGGAAGAAACACTCAAAAAACAATACCGGATTATTCAGATGCAGGCGGAAAAATTAAGAGAGGCAAGACCTTTTAACCGGTTAATGATGGAGTACCGCTCGGCTATCATGGAGGTTGAAACAAGGCTTAATGTATTAAATGCAGAATTTTCACAGGAATATAACAGAAATCCATTTGAGTCGATTAAAAGCAGATTGAAATCACCCACCAGTATTTACGAGAAACTGGAACGGAAAGGTTATCCCGTTACGGTAGAGAGCATAAAAGAACACCTGACGGATGTAGCAGGGCTTCGCGTTATTTGTTCTTTCCCGGATGATATTTACCGTCTGGCAGACCTTTTTGTTAAACAGGATGATATTATTTTGCTGAGAAAAAAAGATTATATTCAAAACCCCAAGACAACCGGTTATCGGAGCCTTCACCTTATATTAAATGTACCGATCTTTTTATCAAATGAAAAGCATTATGTAAAAGTAGAGGTACAGTTCCGTACTATTGCCATGGACTTTTGGGCAAGTCTGGATCATAAGTTAAAATATAAAAGAGATGTAGATAATACGGATGAGATCGCTGCACAGTTGAAAGCCTGTGCAGACTCTATAGAAGAATTAGATTACCAAATGCAGGAAATCCGAAATAAGATTGACAAATCCAAAGGATAATATACCCGAAAAGAATCTACTTTTCGGGTATCATCAACACTTCTCATTTCATTCCTACAGGCATTTATCTAATTTTTGACTCTTAGAAGCTGTGACCACCGCCACCGCCGCCACCTCCCCCGCCACCTGAGCTGCCTCCTCCACCGGAACTTTGTGGACTGTAAACTCTTGAAGTGCTGAGATATTCTGCATTAAAATCCTTTAACTCCTGTTTGAAGAACATTCCCCCCAGCAATTCAGATTCGGAAGGTTTTTTCGTCTCGGAAAATATTTTTACTACAAAATAATTAATCAGCAATGCCATGACAATGGCAAGAAGTACATTACTGGTATATTTCATTGGCTGGGAAATCGTTTGTCCCTGTAACAGTGCCAATTCCTGTTCAAATACCTTCGAGGCACAAAGATAGTACTCTGCATCCGTTGCATAGGTATATACGTTATCGGTAATCGTATCGGCATAGCTTTTTGTAATAACCTTGTAAATTGCTCCATTACTGTGAATCCATATATTACGGTTATCCATATCAATTAATAATACGGTTCCACTGTCATCGCCAAAATGATTCTTATAATAACTTGCTATATATGCTTCTGTGGTGCCGGCATTCTCTGCAATAGACTTAAATGCAACATTTCCATAAGCCGTAATTCCCTGCATCTGTGTACACAGTTCACTCTCTTCCTGATCCGTCAGCAAATCTGCATCATCCTCAAGAAGTATATGGTAACCGGTTTCGGAATTCTCATAAGCTGCGGCTCTTGACTCAATCTGTGTGTGCACCCCCAAGACCAAAACCATTGCAAAAAACAGCAGACCGATTCTCTTATTCCAGCAAATCTTTCTGTCCCGCACTTTTTCTTTATTCCATGATTTACCCACGATCATCACCCCCCTGATAATGAAACTGCGGCAGTTTTCTTGTTGCTAATATATTATAGTTTATGATCAAATCCAGTAAAGTAATAAACAGTGCAATCAGGGAAAGAATGGTCGCACCATAATAATAATAGTCTGCTACCGGCTTCCACACATAGATAACAACAGATACCAAAACTGCCAATAGTGACCACAAGGAACCAAAAATCCCCCTTTTTACTGCAATCTGCCCGGCATAGGAAGTGCTTTTTGCAAATGCAATAACAGAAATAACTAATGCCGCCAGAACTAAAATGTAACTACCCACGGATGACAACAGCATTGGTCCTATCAGAATAAGCATAGCACTGATCCCTATCATATTTTCTACTTTGCCCATTGTACTTCTAAATACTTTCCTGTTTTTACCTGATTTTGCTTTTCCTCTATATTTTTCTTCTTTCTTTTCCCTTCTTCCTGTCTGTTCTCCTCTTTCCGGAAAACTATTCTCCATAGGGACACCCTCTAATGTCATGGCAGC
The DNA here is from genome assembly GCA_910584695.1 of uncultured Lachnospiraceae bacterium. Classification (GTDB taxonomy): domain Bacteria; phylum Bacillota; class Clostridia; order Lachnospirales; family Lachnospiraceae; genus CAG-590. The sequence continues at coordinate 22,523 of CAJUBR010000038.1, read as the reverse complement.
TTCCGCCTCCATCCATTCTCTCTGTCTCTTTTTCCGAAGTGCCTCCCTTGCACCTATATCATCCCCATACTGCTCTTTGATTGAAATCTCTTTCATTTCTATTGCATGAAGAATAATAGACAGTGCAGACAATACACAAACCAGCGGCAGCAAAACAGCCGGACGCAGTGTAAGAAATAAATTTAACAAAAAAAAGATTGGAACTGCCAGTAAAAAAGACCCAAACAGGTATTTTTTGATATCCACGGGCAGATCTGCCACTACCTTACCCGTCTGTCCGTTAACGGTTGCATAGGCAACACGGTCTTTATTCCGGTATGCCAGAAACCATACAGGAAACATTGCAGAACCTTTTCCATCAAAACGATTATCTATCATGTCTGCTATCTTACTATCTTCATCTTGAATCTGATATTTCTTTACTCTTGGAGATTTTTTTATAAATTTGATTGTTCTATTACCAGCATCCCATTCTGCCTCTTCTTCATAAACAGCAGATTCCACATCCGCAGTATCAGCGTAAAATCCGCTTAAAAAAGAAGGCGTAAACTCTTTCATATTTTTTACATCAAAAGGGACGATTCTTTTACTGATATTATCCGCAAAAGAAGAGGAAGCATCATAAGACATTCCTTTATAAGAAAAATCCAAATCCATCTGCAGATTATAATGTTTTGTAACAATATAGTCTCCTTCCCTGTTCTCCTGTTTTCCCCTTAAGCGGACAGTTCCCTGCTGGATAATATCATAAATCCAATACGGCATATAGATTCCTCGGAAGCTGTCAATATGTTTTGCATCCTTCAACTCTTTAGGTGCAAAAATTGCATGCTTCATCATTTTGGAATATGCCTGCTTACAATCCTCTTTGGTTTTCTTAAATGGAATAATATAGCCCGGTCTTTGTTTCCTCTGAAGCCGGCTGGTCAGTATTGTAGACGCTCCGCAAAAACTGCAAAATCCCGCTGCAGTATTATCCGTACTGTAAATCTCACCACCACATTGAGGGCAGATAAAAATTGTAACATCATAGGAGGTACTCTCCTCCGCATCCTTTTCCTTTTCCACAGAATACGGATCAAACTCCGCATTACAATATGCACAGGCTAACTGCTGGGAAGAAATATCAAATTTTAAATTGCCTCCGCAATTCGGACACTCATACATTCCCCTTCTCCTCTCTTTTGTAATGAATTCTTTTCCTTCATTATATATCAATTTTGTTTTTAGGGAAATAGTATTTTTTCTTTATTTCCGCAGATTGAAATGCAAGGCACATCTATTACAGGAATCCATGCATTCTCCACACTGAATGCACTCTCTGTCCCCAACGTGTTTCACATCTAATTTACAACGGGATACACAGGCGTTGCAGCCATTACATTTTTCTTCATCCACCTTCATACCCGCTATGGATACCTTATGAAACAATCCGTAAAATGCCCCTAATGGACATAGAAACCGGCAGAAACTTCTAAACATAAATACTGCTGAAATTATTACAACTGCCAGTACTGCCATTTTCCATGAAAACAGACCGCCAATCAATGCCTGCAGCCGCTTATTCATTGCTACCAGAAATACTCCTCCCTCCAATGTACCGGCCGGACAGATATATTTACAGAATCCCGGCACTGCAAAAAACAAAGGAATTCCGATTACAAACACAAGCAAAATAATATATTTTAAAATAGATAGTTTTTTTGTCCATTTATTCTTCTTAAACTTTTTCGTGGGAATTTTATAAAGCAATTCCTGAATTAATCCAAAAGGACATAAAAATCCGCAAACAACCCTTCCCAGCACTACACCAAACAACAATAACATTCCTAATATGTAGTACGGAAACTTATACTTTGATGAAAGCAGTGCTGTCTGCAGACTTCCAAGAGGACACGAACCCACTGCTCCCGGGCAGGAATAGCAGTTCAGTCCGGGAACACAAACTCCCTTTATATCTCCCTGATAAATTTTACCGTTGGCAAATCCTATCAAATTACAGTTATACAGCAGGGTACAGATTACCTGAACCAGTTTTCTTCTTTTCATTATCCGATTCCTATACACTCATAACAGATGCGGATTGCCTTATTCCTGATATCATTAAAACCTTGCTGTTTCAGACCGATTAAAATAAGTACAATCGCTGCAATGAGTACGCCTTTCCTGATGATTTTCACTTTCATATGCTGCTCCTTGAATTTATTTATTCTGCTTGTTCCCCGCCTTTTCCTAACGCTGACTCAATGGCATTTTTATACGCTTCATACTGTGCGTCGGCATCCTTAGCACCCAGATAAATCTTTTGAACCATTCCATCTTTTCCAATTATCAGAGTATACGGAATTCCATCAGAGGGATATTTCTTAGACACTGCTCCATCCACATCATAAGCAATGGGAAATGTGTAACTGTTATCTGAAATAAACTGATTCACAGTATCCTTGTCCTCCATACAATTAATGGCAAGAATCGCCACCTCCTGACTATATTCATTGTAAAGTTTTTCAAATGCAGGCATTTCCCCTACACAAGGGCCACACCAGGTTGCCCAGAAATTTAACAGCACTACCTTACCCTTTTGTTCCAAAAGGGTAAAGCTGCTTCCGCCTGCTATTTCCACAGTAAAATCAGGAGCACTGTCCCCCTCCAAAACTTCGCGGTAATCCGTCTGTTCTTCCTGTTTCGAATCAGAAGAAACCTTGTTATTTTCTTCAGCATCCTTCCGCTCATTTCCGCAGCCCGCCAGTGTCAGCATCATCAAAAAACCAAGCAAAACACCTGTTAATTTTTCTTTCGACACTGTTTTTTCTCCTTTGGATAATTTCAAAATCCTGTCTGTACCCTTTGTTATCTTCATCATCCATGCTCCTTTTCTATATTATTGTATATACCACTTATAATCCATATATAATACCGAACACATTTCATGCACCTTATTATCAATCCGCTTCATCTGTTCGTCATCCCTTAACAGTTTCTTTGCTTCCTGTTCCGCCATGCGATGCCTGCCGGTCCTGTCATAGGTATAAATAGTTACCATATCAGCTTCTTTACCGCTCCATTCTATCTCCAGTAAATCATTCTCCCGCTGCACCCTGCACATTAATATCTGATTATAGTTTCCAAGATAATTAATATTATACCACCCCGACATCGATAAATCATACAAAAAATACGTTACTCCTATGCCTTCTTCCAGCCTGTACGGATATTGATATTCTCCCTCCATATCCTCATCTTCTTCCGGTACATAATCCTGAAATCCAAACTGTTCGAGCCCGTCTTGAAACCTTTTTTCTGCCTCATTTTTTGTATCATACCAAAAAATACTCCAGATTACACAAAAAACCATCAGAATGCCTCCTAAAATTACCGCCCCCCGCTTCACATATTTACTAAATTTCCTCTCCTTGTCAATCCTTTTAACCATTTCTACATTATCTTTCAGCATGCTGTCCAAAGAAACCTCAAACCGGTCACTCATATCTACCAAGGTTTGCAGATCCGGATAACTTTTTTCCTTTTCCCAATTAGAAACTGTCTGTCTTGTTACGGCAAAAACAGAAGCAAACTCCTGCTGTGTCATCTTATGCCCTTTTCTTATATTGAAAATGCTTTCTCCTATCTTCATTCTAAGTCCTCCTGCTTGCACTGAGACATATTATCCCCGCAGCCACTTATAATCCATATATAATACTGAACACATTTCATGTGCCTTATCATCAATCTGCTTCATCTGTTCGTCATCTCTTAACAGTTTTTTTGCCGCTTGTTCTTCCATACAATGCTTGCCCGTCCCGTCATAAATATAAATTTCCACCGAACCAGCTTCTGGTCCACACCATTGTATCTCCAGCAAATCATCCTCCCGCTGCACCCTGCACCTTAATATCTGATTATAGCATCCAAGATAAAGGATATTATTCCATTCCGACATCATTAAATGACCAAGAAAAAACGTTACTCCTCCACCTTCTTCCAGCCTGTGCGAATATTGAGATTCCGCCCACATATCCTCATCTTTTTCCGGTACATAATCCTGAAATCCAAACTGTTCTACCCCGTCTTGAAACCTTTTTTCCACCTCATTTTTTGTATCATACCACAAAATACTCCAGATTACACAAAAAACCATCAGAATGCCTCCTAAAATTACCGCCCCCCGCTTCACATATTTACTAAATTTCCTCTCCTTGTCAATCCTTTTAACCATTTTTGCATCATCCTTCAACATGCGGTCCAAAGAAACCTCAAACTGGTCGCTCATATCTACCAATATTTGCAGATCCGGATAACTTTTTTCCTTTTCCCAATTAGAAACTTTCCGCTTTGTCACGGAAAAAACAGAAGCAAACTCCTGCTGTGTCATGTCCTGTCCTTTTCTTATATTGAAAATACGCTCTCCTATCTTCATTCTAAGTCCTCCTACTTATACAAGTGATTATATCCATTGCAATGTCATAGTCCCATTATGTAACAACCCAAAGAAAAAAGTCCAGCAAACTTTCTTTACACACAGCAAAAAAAGGGTGCAAAGAATCTTTGCACCCCCTTTTTCTATTCATTGAAGCTATATAAAACGCTCCACCCAGAGGACACCACAGCGACAGAGGGTTCCCTTACAGATGTGACGATCACGAATATTTTCAGCGTACCAGCCAAGACTATTATAAAAGCAGAAAAGTCAGAATGCCCAAACCCGAACTGTATGTGATATTTACAGGCAATAAGGGCAAAAAACCCGATAGGTTGCTATTGTCAAAGGAATTTTTCAAGGGTGTGGATATAGATATTGAGGTTAAATCCAAAGTAATCTATGAAAGTGATACAGATGACATCATTAACCAGTACGTCATTTTCTGCAAAGTTTATAACGAGCAGACAAATTTGAGTCTATTCATATGCTTTTATATCTTATCTTTTAAGTCAGATACTCATCAATACTGCTTTCCAATATGGCGCACAGCTCACTATCCATATACTCGTAATCATCATCAATATTCAGACATATCACTTTCTTACCACTTAATGCATCAGAATATTTTCCTCTTATTCTTCTGATATGTTTCTTTTCCATACAAAATATAATGTCTGCCCATCTTAATAAGCCTTCCGTAACCTTAATCCTCGAATTATGTTCCGTACCTGCGGACTTTGCCTGACAGCCCTTATAGCCATCCAATAACTTTTCGGCCATCAAACTCCTTCGTTTATTCTGGCTACATAAAAATAATAGCTTCATAAATATCTCCTATTGCTTCACCGCCTCAAAAAACACACCATCCTGACAAATTAAAATGGTACTTGCATCCTTTACATAAAAACTGCATCCAAAAGCATAAGAATTGCTTACATTCACCTGCTTTACTAAATCTCCGGCAATTCCAACCGATTCAAATGTGGCACCCCGATAATTTGCAGAAAAGTCTGCTTCTGTTTCCGTAAACTCCTGATAGACCGGCACCTGCGTTACTTCACCATCTCCATCAAAAACATCGGCCAAATACTCACAAATCTTACCCATATAACCTTCCGCATCCTCTGCTGACATGGCAGATACCCCCGGCATGTAATATGCGGTTACCTTCCATGTTCCAAAATAACTGTTATCTGAGTCATCCTTTGGCTCTTTATCCGCAGTACTGCCATCCTCACTGTCTACAGATGCGGTAATGGCCTTTTTATCTGCTGCACCGCTCTCCTTATTCTCTACAGTATCTGCATCGAACTCCTTTTCCGCCTGCTCTGTGGTCTCTTTGCCAGTACCTTCCGTCGCTGAAGTTCCTTCTTCTGTATCTCTCTCAGCAGCGGCTGTCTTCGCCATATCCTCTGTGTTTTCTGTTGTCGTCCCTGTATCAGTATTCTCCTTTCCGGCAGGCTTTCCACATGCAAAAAGTCCGCAAATCAGCATTGTTATATATATGATAGTCATCCTTTTTTTCATCACAATCTCTCCTTTACAATATATCTACTGTTTTGAGGATGTTACCGGACGCACTTCCAGTCCATTCTTCTCATCCATAAGTGCACGTATCATCCATTCTTCATTTTTCACTTCAAACCAGACATTTCCGTTTCCCAGCGAAATCCCCTGCCAGTTTGACCAAAGCCCGTTATCTGCCCAGTCCGGAATCTGTCCCACAAATTCTTCTGTAAAAATATCATCGTAACACAATAGCAGATCGGAAGCATTCTCCAGCCGGACTTTTCTGCCGTCCACCGACAAAACACAAGGGTATTCAAAATGCCGGGCAGTCCACTGCCTGTCATCCGTTTTCAGTGCATTGATAAATTCCTTCAGCCATTTTGCTGCCTGTTCTTTCGTGACACCCCAGATTAGTTCCATGTTATCATTTTCAAACTTTGCTGAAATTCCCTCCTCAGTGGATGATTTTTCCATACCCGCTTTCTCCATGGAATCCGGAGGGACTTCTGTACTGCTTTCTTCTGTTCCTGTGTCCGGTCCATGTGTAGCGTATATTCCGTCCGCTTTGCCCTGTACCGTAAATGCACCCATACATAATAGTACCGCTGCAACCGTTACCAATGCTGTCACTCTCCTGTCTGTGTGCCTGTTTAGCAATAAATGCATTACTCTTTTTTCGGTATGGCTCTCTCCAAATGCTGCCACACCTATATACGGCTGCCTTTTCACTGCAAAATGCAATAAAACCTTCATATATTGCTTCTTCTTATCTACACTCTTTCCCGCCACTACTGCCTCATCACAATACATTTCCATATCCTGATTCAGCCTTCTGACAGCCAGCCAGACCAAAGGATTCCACCAGTGCAGGCAGACCGCAAGCATTCCCAGCAGTCGTACCAGATGATCACCATGGCGGATATGCATCCTCTCATGTTCTAAAATACAATACTCCTCCTGTTTATCTAAATGAAAAGGAATATAGATTCTTGGGCGAAAAAGTCCCATTACAAAAGGCGTTGGAATCCGGTCACAAAGCCACACGTTTTCATCCTTCCTGACTGCCAAAGCAACCTGCCGTTTTACCTTCCTATACTGAAAGAAAAAATACAAAACAGCTATCGCTGTTCCTGCCAGCCAGATATCAGCCAAAAATCCCTTTATGTGACCCAAATCATACTGACATAAAACATCCTCCTTTGACGGTTCCGCCAGAATCAATCCGTTACTTTCTGATTGATCTATCTCTGTCAATCTATTGTCCCGAAATTGTTTCCTTAATTCCTTTGCATTTTGTGCATCTTCTGCGTCATCGGCGTTTTGATTCCCATCTGCTCTTCTCTTATCCGACCATTTTTCCATAGGAAGAGTGTTTTGTCCTGCATAAATATGTTGTTCCATCTGCCGCAATTTCCCTGTCACTATCCCATTTACTGCCACTGGGCTTTCCATAAAAACGGGTAACAGCAGACGTAAAATTACCAGCATCCACAGAACATAACTATATTGTTTGGACTGCCTCCTCAATAAAAAAGAGCATAGAATAACCAACGGTATCATAAGTCCCGCCTGCAGGCTCATTTTCCAGATTGTCTCAATTATCAAGATGTTCTGCATATCCTTCTCCTTACCGGCAGCTCTCATCAATCATTTTCTTGATGTGCTCTGCCTCTTCTCTCGTAAGCTGGCGGTCCTTTAAAAAAGTTGCCAGAAATGATGGGATATTTCCCTTTGCAGTCCGTTCCAGCAGCTCATCTCCCGCCTGCCAGTCTACCTCTTCCTTGCTGACCAGTGTCTCTACAATCGTTTTTTCATTTCTGATAATTCCCTTATCCGATAATTTTCTAATTACCGTATAAGTAGTTGATTTTTTCCACCCGAATTGTTTCTCACAAAGCTTTACCAGATCCGGGCTGGTCACCGGTTCCTTTTCCCATAAAAGACACAGAAAAAGGTATTCACTCTCAAATATTTTTTCCACGCTATTCACTTCCTTCCTTGTTCATACCACTCTATTATGCAGTTGCGAAACTCTGTTTTTGAGAACGTCCGTCACCTGATTGTACGGTATATTCCTGCTTTTTAGGGTACTTTGCGCTGGTCTATTGCAATCGACTGCATCTAGTCTACCACGATAGACTGGTTTTGTCAACTACATGCTTTGCTTTCAGATTAGATTAATACTTACCTGCAATGCTACCGCTGGTGTTCTCTATTAAAACAAAGGCTCATCTTATTCAAAAACAAGATGAACCCTTAAACAAGCTCTACGAATCCATATATCCGCTTCCTTTCTGACACCGCCCATCAGATCATTTTATGCCTGCCGGTATCCACCAAGAAAATCTCCCAGACTTTCCATTGCATCTTTAAGTATCTCAATGCGGGGCAGATATACGATACGGAAATGATCCGGCTGACCCCAGTTAAAGCCGCCGCCATGAATAATCAATATCTTTTTCTCTTTCAACAGATCCAGTGCAAATCTCTCATCATCCAGAATATTGAACTTTTTAACATCCAGCTTCGGGAAAATATAAAATGCAGCCTTCGGCTTTACCGCACTGATGCCCGGAATATCATTTAATGCTTTGTATATGTAATCCCTTTGTTCATAAATTCTGCCACCGGGAATAATATAATTATTGACACTCTGATATCCTCCAAGTGCAGTCTGTACAATAGACTGTGCCGGCACGTTGGAACAAAGCCGCATATTGGAAAGCATATTGAGACCCTCTATATAATCCTTTGCCATTTTCTTATTACCGCTTAATATCATCCAGCCGATTCGATAGCCTGCTATCATATGGGATTTGGACAACCCGCTGAAAGTCACACAAAAGAGATCCGGTGCTAGAGAAGCAATGGAAATATGCTCATATTCGTCCATTACAAGCCGGTCATAAATTTCATCGGAAAAAATAATCAGCTGATTCTCCCTTGCCACTTCGACAATCTCCTGTAGTACCTCTTTCGAATATACTGCTCCTGTGGGATTATTGGGATTAATGACAACAATTGCTTTTGTCCGGTCTGTTATCTTTTTCCGGATATCTTCCATATCCGGATACCACTCTGCCTGCTCATCACAAACATAGTGCACTGCCTTTCCTCCTGCCAGGGTAACACATGCCGTCCATAGCGGATAATCCGGTGCAGGAACAAGCACTTCATCTCTGTCGTCCAGCAGAGCTGACATACTGAGATTAATCAACTCACTGACACCATTACCGGTATAGATATCTTCCACCGAAAGGTTCGGTATCTTTTTTATCTGTGCATACTGCATAATCGCTTTTCTGGCTGAAAAAAGCCCTTTTGCCGCAGAATATCCCTCACAGTCCGTCAACTGTCTCTGCATATCATAGATTACTTCATCCGGTGTACGAAAGCCAAAAGGTGCAGGATTACCAATATTAAGCTTCAGCACATTCGTGCCGCTTTCCTCCATTCTTGTAGCCTCGTCCACAACGGGACCTCTTACATCATATAATACATTATCTAATTTCGATGATTTTTTAACTGCCTTCATTGCTGATCCTCCTTCTATATTCCGGTATTCTGCCAACTTCCCTGCTCTTTGTTCTACTGTTCTTTGTTTTTCTTTGCCAGTCCCGGCAGAATTTCCATATAACCATTCCACATCAACTTCTAATACCTGTGAAAGAAACAGTGCGATATTTTTTCTGGGTATGGCTTTTCCACTGACATACTGGCTCATCTGGCTCTTCCCCAGCTTAATGCCGGCTGTTTTTGCGGCCCGCAGAAAATCCACCTGCTTCAGTTTTCGGTCATTCATAGCCAAATTCAACCGTTCCGTAAACATATTATGATTCATAAATGGTCTTCCCTCCCTTATAATCTCTTTCCGATATTTGCGAAATCCGGCACTTACTTATACACTTCAAAATTTTGTATCTGTTTTCGCCAAAAAGTTCATTTTCAAAAGTTATCATAACATGTTCTGCGAAAAAGTTCAATATATATTCAAAAGTTCATTTTACACTTCAGAAAAGTTCATTTTTGTTAAAAGCGACAACTCCATTGCCTACAGCGGGGTTATTGACCCTTGCGGCAGCCATCAAATGTACATACAAGCATGCCTACTTGGCTTGTTACTTGCGGAAATCAATATTACAAATCACAATAGCCCCCAACACCAAGAGAATACCGACAACATTATGAATTGTCATTTTCTCGTGAAACAGTATGATTCCCAACACCGTGGCTGTTACCGGCTCTATAGAGGCAATAATGGAAGCTTTACTGTTTTCCATTCCTGTTAGTCCAAGAGTATATAATATATAAGGTACTACGGTACTTACCAGTGCAAATACAAGATAAAACCCTGCAATGCCAATATCTTTCTCAGCGGCATCATATATGATATTGATATCCGCTAAAGGAAGTACTCCAATCGACGCAAATACAAAGGTATAAAAGGAAATGGTAAGACTGCGGTATCCCTGCTGGATTGCATATCGGCTAAAAATGGAATACAAGGCATAACCAAGCCCTGCCCCCAGACCTGTCAGGATGCCTGCCGCATTTAAGCCTTCCGCACCGCCTGCCAGACCGGTCACAAATACGCAGCCTGCAAAGGTCGCTGCCAGTGATATCATTTTAACTGTGGTTAGTTTTTCATGAAACAAAATAGCAGACAATACCATAACAATTGCTGGAGCCGTATATAGCAATACTGCCGCCACTGATAAGGATGTCATGGTGATTGCCTTAAAATAGCAGTAGTTAAAGAACACAATACTGAGGATTCCTGTGCCCGCAAAACACCAGATATCCTTCAGGCGTATTTTTAACATTTCTTTATTATAAAAAAACAAAACGCATAACAATAAGACAGCGGTAACAACAGAACGTACCGCTACAATCTCGATCGTGGTGAATCCCAAGGCATTCAGCTTTCTTACATAAATACCCATCGTTCCCCACAATATTCCCGCCAGTAATACAAAAAATGATGCCGTTCTTTTCATAATTTCCAAAATCCTTTCACATAATACACCGCAGTAAGCTTTAGTGCAATACAATAAATACAGCTACTGATCATACAAATGCTTTGTAATCTGTCAGAGCCAGATGGAAATCTTGCAGCTTCCATCATACCGTTCCAGGGATCAAATTTCCTCCTTCCCGTTCTTATATCCATCCAAATTACAATTCGTTACAAAAAAACAGACAATTATCCTATAAAGATATCTGCCTGCTTCTTCATCTCCACGAGCAGCGAGCCAAAATCATGCTTACATGGTTTTAGCGACTGCCGCCAAAAAAACTCTCACTTTAATTTTAATACTGCCATTGCAGCATAATGCAACACCTGAAAGGTATCTGGTGCAATTTTTTCTAACAGGCACCTGTGTTCCCGCTCCCAGTCAGCCAGTTCTCCTTCGGACAGAGAGGCTCCCACACCCCTGCATGCTTTCATTCTTCCGTGCCATGATTCTCTGGTAAAAGGAACCATGATATCGTATTCTTCATGTTCCACCATCTCAAAAGTATCATATACTATGTCAGGTATCTGGATTGGTTTTCTGGTTTCTCCTGCACCACTCCACACCGGATTATATTTCAGTATTAACTCCTCACTTGCTCCTGCAATATCATCTTCGAAAGGAAGCCATGCCATATACAAAACCAATAACCGACCATCCGGCTTTAACATCCGTGACAGATCCGGCATGATTTTCTTATGGTCAAAATACCAGAAACACTGGCAGGCAGTAATCAAATCAAATGTATTTTCAGAAAAATCAAGATCTTCTGCCGAAACCGCACGGAATACAATATCCATCCCCGCTTCCTCTGACAATCTTTTTGCCTGCTCAATCTGGTTTTCGGAAATATCCGTTCCTGTCCATCTAGCACCATAATGATACATATTTCTTGGAAGCACCCCTGTTCCCGTACCTAAATCCAAAACCTTCTGTCCCTCTATACAATATCCACGTTCCACAATCTTTTTATAAAATATTTCCGGATAAATATCGCGGTACTTCGCATAATCCTCTGAAGTCCTCCCCCAGTCAAATGCCTTTCCCTTATCAATATCTTGATTTCGAATATCCACTTATATCTCTTCTCCTTTTCTACTCAGCTTCCGTCCCTCCAGTCTCTGTTTCGACAGTGCTGCCTTCTATATCTGTAGAATCTGTAGAGGAACTATCACTTTCCAATGCCCGCAGTTTCTCTCTTTTATCATTTTCTTCCTCATCTTCAAATAAGGACTTATGCTTTTTATGCTTCTTCCTTTCATTCATCATTGCCGACATTTTTGCCATCTGGTACAATTCAGAACTATATTCCATTAGCTTTTTCTCATCCTTGGCCGGTACCTTATCCCCTCTTGCAATTCGTCTGGCAATTTCCATAATCTTTGCATAATCTGTAGCCGCCTTCTTCGCTGCGTCAGCCGACTCCTTGCCTGCCTGTAACTGCCTCTCAAACATTTCCAATGCCTGCTTAGAAATATCAACGGTCACTACATTCCTATTTTGTATATCTTCTTTTGACATTATCTTATTTTTATCCTGCTGTACTTCATCTGAAATAGCCAACGTTTTCCCAGCGTGAATCATGCTCTGTTTTTCCCTTGCATCTTCTATCTGCATACTCCATTCCTCCCATCCTTTGATCCATTTATACCCTATAACGTATCTATCGGAATAAACTGCATTTTTCTTTATCTTTGCTCCTGCCATTATAAAAATACAGATGCATAATGACAGATTGGTCTAAACATGTTATGATTTAAACAGGAATATATTAAATCAGGGAGGATGTATTTTTGAGTAAACCAATTATAATGAATCAAAGCTTAATTGAATATTTATTATCTGTACCGGATATTTTTAAGAAAAGCAACGCAGAGCTTCATGATCTGTTGGAGTCATACCAAAGAACCGATGCCGCTCCTCCTCTTGATATCTCCCAGATACAAACAGCATATTTTATCCGGAAATTTATTGATGAAATACCAGGTGGCTTTTTCATTTACCATGCAGATGACAAGGAAGAACTTATTTATGCTAATCAGGCACTGCTCCGCATATTTAACTGTAACAGCCTCAAAGAATTTAAAGAACTGACAGGAAACTCTTTTAAAGGAATTGTCCATCCGGATGATTTGGAGAAAGTGGAACAAAGTATTAAAGAGCAGATTTCCCAAAACCAGTACAACCTGGACTATGTAGAATACCGGATTATCCAAAAAGGCGGGGAAATCCGCTGGATTGATGACTATGGTCATTTTATTCACAGTGATACTGCCGGTGATGTTTTCTATGTCTTCGTCGGAGATGCAACCGAAAAAAAACATAGACAGCAAAAGGAAAAAGAAGAAATCCTGGTTAATAAAATCAAAACGGAACAAACATTAATAAAACAAATTGAAGAATACGATCAGGAATTAGAAAACATGAATCAGGAACACCTCAGACGGCTTGAAGTAATTGAGGCACTCAGCCTGAATTACGAATCTATTTTTTATGTTGACTTGGATAAAAACCGCATTCAGCCATACCGGATTAGCAACCGCATTGAGTACCAATTTAAAGAAGATATCCAGACATGTGAATTTATCGGTTTTTCCTCCGAATACATTAATCAATGGGTACATCCCCTTGACCGTGAAATCTTTTTAAAGGCAAACACTCCGGAATATATTCGTAAAAGGTTATCCGGTACGGAAACCTTTCATATTAATTACCGTATCATAAAGGACGGTAAAACAAAATATCTTCAACTGCATGTGGTAGATGTGGGAAACAGCGAACATATCTCACAGATTGTTATGGGATACCGAAGCGTAGATGATGAAATCATACATGAAATGGAACAGAAAAAAACACTGGAAACTGCTCTGGAGCAGGCAACTTTAGCAAACAATGCCAAAAACACATTTCTTTCTAATATGTCCCATGACATACGTACACCAATGAATGCGATTGTGGGTTTTACTACTCTCGCCAAAAACCATATTGACAGTCAAAAAAAGGTGCTTGGATATCTGGATATGATTGAGGCGTCCAGTGAACAGCTGCTCCATTTACTCAATGATGTATTAGAGATATCGAGAATTGAATCTGGAAAAATCCAGGTGGAGGAAACCGAAAGCAATCTGCTTGATATTATACAAGATGTTCATCAGCGTTCACTTTCCCGTGCATCTTTAAAAAATATTGCTCTTTCTCTTGACGTTTCTGAACTAAAGCATTATAACGTCTACTGTGACCGGCAAAAATTAAGCCAGATTCTATTCCGGCTTACCAGTAATGCTATAAAATATACCAATCCTGACGGTATCATTACCATTATGGTCACTGAACTACATGAAGATTCCAACGGACATGCCTCCTATCAGTTTATTGTAGAAGATAACGGAATCGGCATTGGCAAAGATTTTTTTGCCCATATGTTTGAACCTTTTGAACGGGAAAAAAATACTACATTAAGTGGTATTCATGGTACAGGTCTTGGTCTGACCATTACCAAAAATCTGGTAGAAATGCTAGACGGAACTATCCATGTCGACAGTGTTGTTGGTAAAGGAAGCAAATTTATGGTTACCTTCCGTTTCCGTCTGCAAAACGAGCAGACTTCCCAACCCTGCCAGGCAAAAAACATTTCAAAACATGCAGCATCCCAAAAAAGAATCCTAATTGTAGAGGATAATGAAATCAATCTGGAAATAGAAGTTGAATTGCTAAAAGATGCCGGATTTTTAGTCGATACCGCCAAAGACGGCAGCATTGCCATTGAAAAAATCAAACAGATAAAACCCGGTTACTACGACCTGATTCTTATGGATATCCAAATGCCGATTATGGACGGATATCGCACCGCACGTGCAATCCGCAATTTGGATGATCCTGCTTTATCCAGTATCCCTATTATTGCCTTATCCGCCAATACCTTTGATGAGGATAAACAGATATCACTGGAAAACGGAATGAATGCACACATGGAAAAACCGATTAATACTCCACAACTGTTGAATATGATTGATAAACTAACCTGTGAGTACTAGATCAAAGGGACTGTCGCATTAAATTTTCGTTTCTCATTATGCCGCTTAACTTCCGCTTATTTTAGTAAAAGTCTTGTAGCAAAAGAGAAAAATCTTTTTAATGTGGCAACCCCTTTTTCTATATAAAAGGCTGTTTACTCCTGATGCCGGATTCTCTCAATCAGGGTATCCTTTTGCAGGTATCTGCTCATAAAAGTAGATAATATCATCTGCATCAGCAACAAAATCCCGGTCATAAACAACAGCTCCCATATTGGAATATGATAAACATTTAATCCCATCCAGCCTTCTGCCTTACATTTTCCCCACAGAAGATATCCCAGCATGTTTCCAAGGGATAATGCCACCACTAAGGTTCCTATCGTAAATACCAATCCCTCTACCTGCAACATATGGCTTAACTGTTTCTTCGTCATTCCAATTGCCTGTAACACTCCCAGTTCCCTTCTTCTTGTATTGATACTGGTAATCAGCGTATTTGCCATATTCATAAAACCGATGATTCCGATAATCCCCAGCAGGGAATAAAATCCTCCCTTCATCATACCGATTGCCATCTTTGAAAGCTTATAAGCGTCCTGATAAGTTGTCATCTCATAATATTTATTTTCTTCCATAAGCCGTTCCAACGCATCCTGAACAAAATCCCGCTTATCTTTTTCACAGCTCACCCATACACTATCGGTCAGATTTTCCGTAAAATTCATTGCTGCTATTTGTTCCTCTGTCAGAATAAATAAACTTCCTGCCTTTGCCGAACCGGTAATGGTAAATGTCATGGGAATCTCTTTATCCCCGTCATAACAGATAAGTTTTACCTTATCCCCAACAGAATACCCGTACATTTCCATCCATTGATGATATCCACATGCAATCTTTTTGTTTTTCACCTGTTCCTCATAATCAAGAGTCCCCTGTTCTACTTCCAGCTTCTCATAATCCTCTTTTGACAGCACTGGTACTGCCTCATATAAATCCTCCTCCCCTTCTTCTCCGGTCACTTTTTCCCTTAACACCCTGACCAATTGTCTTGTCTCTACCTTCGTCACTCCGTCTATCTGACGAATCCTGTCAAGCCATTCCTCTCCCATCAGATTTAACTGCTGGACATGGTTGATATTATTTTCAGGATAAGCCTTGTCATTTGCCCTATTATCTAACGTAATGTAAAAATCACCTTTTTCCACCTCCATTCTGGCAGCATATTCGGCATCCATATTACCACCCAGATTTGCAATGACTACAAACAGTATACAGGAAAGTCCCATAGTCAAAATTGTGGTCAGGGTTCGCTTCTTATTTCTTGCCAGATTGGAAAATGTAAGCCGCATGACATTAACGGAAGCATATCCGTTCCTTGTCCCTTTTCCCTTTATACTATCCTCCTGATAACGCAGTGCTTCCACCGGGCTGATTCCTGCTGCAATCCGCATCGGCTTTAACAATGACAGGTACACTGTCACAAAGGAAATCATTACCGCCAGCAGCATGAGGGGGAAATTCCATAAAGAAACATGCTGGGCTTCTGTTAAGAGTTCATTCTTATAATAATTATCCATCATCCAGGAAAAGCTTACGCTTGTCACCAGCAGTCCCAGCAGGGAGCCGACAGCCGCCCCAATTCCTGTCAGAATCATTCCTTCTTTTAACAGAATCTTCTGAATCTGCTTTTTCGTTGTCCCAATTGCCCGGAGCCTGCCATACTCCTGAATCTTCTGAATCAGCCCAATATAAAATATGTTATAGATGACCAGCACCGAAAATAAAACCACTAAAATGATACCCGCACAGCTCACACCTATGGTCTCCCATCCCGGATCTAATATCCACATCAAATAAGCAGTATTTATCACTACCCGGTCATCGGCTATTCCCAGTTCCGCTGCAAGGCTTTTTATCTTTTCTTTCATTTCATCTTCATTTAAGCCCTCATCATTTTTTACCTTAAAGACCACATTATAGCTTTGTTCCTGCTCCGGTACGTTATTGTCATAAAAAGCTTCCGAGATGTAAGCACCATACATTTTTGCAAGCTCATTCCGTTCCCCTTCCTCAAAGAATCCGCTGATCACAAACTCCCCTGAAGTAAAAGCTTTATCTCCTATCCGGTAACGCAGGCTTACCTTATCGCCAATCCTGGGATTGTCAAGACCTGCAGCCCTGAAAAATCCCTTCTGTCCTGCAATTTCATTTTCCTTTACCGGAAATGTCCCTTCTGTGGGCTCCACATGTCCCAGCTGGCGTGCCACAGCATCCGCATAAGAAAGAACGCCGTCTGCTTTCTCCAGCGGAATCTCTCCCAGATTTCCGGTTCTTCCCACATCATAAAATTCTCCGTGGATTTTTACTTTTTCGTAAATTTCCTTACCTGCTCTGGCAAATCCTCCAAAATGCTCTCCGGTACGCATGCCCGCATTTATTTTATTTTCCTTAATCATCCCATAGGCAAACAGTAGAATTATCGTCAGCAGCATTGTGGTCAGCATAATGGAAATACTGATTAACAAAGTCCTGCTTTTATTCTCTTTTAGGTTTGCTGTTGCAATCTTTGTCGTCGTTTTCATTTATGCCACCACCTTACCGTCTTCAATGACAATCATCCGGTCTGCCATCTGTGCAATCTCTTCATCATGTGTAATTACAACCAGCGTCTGTCCATACTTCTTTGCTGACAATTTTAAAAGACTGATTACCTCATTTCCGGTCCTGGAATCCAGATTTCCGGTAGGCTCATCCGCCAGAATGATATCCGGCTTTGATGCTATGGCTCTCGCAATTGCCACCCTCTGCTGCTGGCCGCCAGACAGCGTACCTGGCAGGTTTTCTATTTTCTGCTCCAGCCCCAGTGTACTTAAGATATCATTTACAAATGTGTCATCTACATCCTTTCCATCCAATCCGATTGGAAGCACGATATTTTCCCATACATTTAAGGACGATACCAGATTAAATGCCTGAAAGACAAATCCAATCTTCCTTCTGCGGAATACCGCAAGCTCTTCCTCCTTCAACTGAAAAATATTCTTATTCCCAATAAACACGTCTCCGCTGGTAGGCAGATCCAATCCTCCCAGCATATGGAGCAGGGTACTCTTTCCCGAACCGGATTTCCCGACTATCGCAACAAATTCTCCCTTTTTAATCTCTATACTGGTATGATCTATGGCTCTTACCGCGTTTTCCCCTTTTCCGTAAAATTTGCATAAATTCTCTGTTCTTAAGATTGTCTCCATAATACTCTTCCTTTCTGTAATGATTCCTATTATGTTTTTTATCATAAACCTTTATTCTTTCATTTGGCTTTCAAAAAAGAAAAAGAAGTCTTACGGTTTTGTAAGACTTCGGAAGGATTTATAGAATTTGTTATATCTTCTTATAACGTCGTTGTAATCGTAGCGTTTTTCTTCTAAGCTGGAAATCATTACTCCTTCTTGACTTTTCGATGTACAAAAATTATACTTATTGAGAAACACGAATATTTCATACATAAGCGGTATTGGAGGTAATTAAAATGACTATAGGAGAACTGGTAACAATAATTATCATTTTTCTGATTGCAGGTATAATACTGCTAATCTCAATTCTCCACTTTATGGAAAAGGGAGTTCTGTTTAATAATGCCTATATTTATGCCTCAAAGCAAGAACGCCAAACTATGGACAAAAGACCTCTTTATCGGCAATCTGCCATTATTTTTTGCTTGTTGAGTATAGTGTTCCTTATCATAGGGCTTTCTCTTGCTTTACATAACGATAGTATATTATTTGCGGAAATCCCTGTTATAATTGGCACCATAGGCTATGCCATCATATCATCAGTACATATAAACTAAAGAGATGTTTCATGTATCTGAACATAACAATTCTATATCTTCTTCCATGGATTATCTATCCTTCCTTTGAAAAATATAAATTGTTGGACTTTAGCGGCAACATAATTGCAAATGTACTTCCCTTCACCTGTTTACCCCCAACCGGTAAAACCACTGTGATATTTCCACCCTGTTCCTCTATGATTTTCCTTGCAAGATAAAGTCCCACACCGGAGCCCTCTGCCTGCCTGACCACCTCGTGTTTTCCCCTATAAAATTTCTGAAAAATTCGGTTGATTTCCTCTTTTTTAATGCCGATTCCCTTATCCTGAATCTCAATGCGTAGAAAATGAAGCTGTTTTTTCATGATAATCTGAATCGTGGAATCCACAGGGCTATACTTAACAGCGTTCTCTAACACATTAACCACTGCTTCTTTTGTCCATTTTATGTCATGTGCCAGCGGCAGTTTTTCTATTTCCTCATGGTCCGTATCAATGACAATCTCTATTCCTTTATCTTCCGCTTTCATATATACCTGATTTACTGCCTGTACCACCGTATTGAATATGCTGGTCATTTCCTTACGAATCTCTATCATCCCTGTCTCCATGCGGGAAATGTTGACTAATGCCGATAGCAGTCCTTCCAGATGGACAATCTGTTCCCCCAGGCGGTTTAAAAATTCCTTCCTCTCTTCCGGCTGCAGATTTTCATCCTCCAGCAGCTGAAAGCACATCTTAATAGATGCTACCGGCGTTTTTAACTGATGGGATAAATCCGTTACCAGTGCTTTGGTTTCCTCTTTTTCAACTGCCATACGCTGCTCATTTAATTCCAGCTTCTTTCCTAACGATTCCAGTCTCATATAAGCAGAGCTTTCTAATTCCCCCTTCAGATTCTCTGCTAAAAAATCATACTCCCCATTGTGAAACCGTTCCAAAATGTTCCCCAGCTTTTGATACTCTGCCTCCCGGTTTTTCTTTACAATTCTTAAAAAGATATACCCCAATGCAAGAAAGAGTATATATATTCCCAGATAAAAGACTGCAAGCTTTTTTGCATATGCCTTGGTCCTGCTTGAAAAAACCGAATGATAATCCCTGTCATATCCATATTCTGAAAGAACCCGTAAGCCTTCCTCCAATGCATCCTGATTCTCATTTCCCTTTAAGATATCTGCGATTGCCTGTTCATAAGATACCCCTTTTTGCAGTTCCCCTAACATCTGGTATACCATATTCACATTTTCAGCCTCATGCTTGTACTCATTTCTAATCTGCATATAATAGAGTATTCCCAATACTGCAAGCAAAACCAGCATATATATGAGACAAAATCTATTCTTTTTCTTTTTCATAACGATTTCCTTTTCTAAATTTCTGTTTGCACGAAAGCAATGAGCCATGCCTGAGACCTTGGAGAACGAAGTGAGCCTAGTTCGAAGGTATGCCAAGCTGATGAAGCGAAGCGTAATCGAGGTAGTGCACAGCGGCTGTAATGCATTTTTTCCTAATATTCCTTCCGGTTATCCCAATTTTTAATCTTATTACTATCATACCATTGCGAATTTACATTACCCCATATTTCCGAAAAATACAGTTCAAATCCTCCCGGCTGATTTTCCCCGCCAAATAATATCCCTTGACAGTTGCCTCCACTCCCTCAAAGAAAATGTCAAAGTTAAACCAATCACCCGCATCGTAATATTCTCGCAATTTAGCAAAATCACGCTGTAAACTCTCCGGTAAATTTTCACGCAAGTCTATTGACTCGTCAATAAACATCTATCTACACCTTCTTTCCTTTCCATCTGCGGAATGCCTGTCTGCTACAATCTGCTGACCTATAATTTCCCGACAAACTGGTTGAAATACTTTCTCATACCTTTCTTCCATAACCGTCAGATAAAACTTCTTCTGTGTATCAGTCAGCACCGGAATTTCAGAAACCATTTTTTCAATCTCTGGCAATGCCAGCACTAATTTCGGTGTTATATTCCTTACCGCCTCATTACACTCCTCATACTCCATCCTCTCTATTAAGTGATAAGGATTCAATCTGTTTCCCTCTAACTCAAAGATACATCTTCTAGCTGAAAAAGATTCTGCTTTCAAACGTTTTTCATCCGATAAAACCGCCTGCATTTTATCATCATCCCATTTCGAGTTCAGGCAGTTTCCATTGTCATATACTGGTGCCAATTCTTTTGTCCCATCAGCCCGAACAATGATACCCCAGTTACTGTTATTACGATCTGTATTGCCAATCAAAGCATCCACTACAAACATATTCCAAAAATGTTGCCGTACACCCTCTATCCCCTTTAAGAATGGATGTTCCTGTATCGTCATCAATATTTCATATAAATCTAATCCGGTACCATTTGTCTCATTTCCACTAGAATCCAAAAACGGTGGATCAAATGTTACCTTTATCTTATCAAATTCATACAATCTGTCGCCGTCTTCTAAAAAATCGCCACACGCTACAACGGTTTTATTATTGCGGAATCCAAGTACCGTTTTATGAACCGGAAAACCCAAAATTTCATAAATTTGTGAACCAATATATTCACAAACAGGACTATTAGAATAACTGAGCTGTATATTTTTCATCTGCTGTTCCTTTAAGTTCCCCGGAAATTTCAATATATAATTTTTCCCCTCATAAATGATGCCCATTTTTCTTCCAGCTGTACCACCATACATTCTCTGATTCTGCTTAAACTGATTAAAGTCAATCATCTGCATAAATTTCACCTCTCTTCTGCTCTTAACATATAATAAATTTGCAGGCACAATCTTTTATTTTAGTAAAATCGTATGCCCATCCCCATACAGTCATTTCTACTTTTTATTATAGCTACTTTTCCACAGAATCACAATAACGGATTTTTTACATTATTTTTCCTCATGCATCAGGTATATACAAATCCATTTATTCGTATTGTCTGTGAATCTCCATCATCTTTGCAACCGAAGTCTCCGGATAAAAATAAGAAAGTATTATTTCCTTTGGAATCTTGACCTCCATTGCCCGTTTTAATTCCTCTTTCTGTTCCACAGTAAAATGCCAGTGAAGCATACGATAAGAAATAGAATCCTCACTGCTGTCATGAGCGGCTTCCTCACTTGTGTCGGAAACCGTGCCGGTCTTCCAGACACTTTCCTCCTCTCCTGTTATTTCCTCTGCATAGGCAAGCTCTGCTTCTCCTTCCTCATACATCCTCTCTTTCTGCTCCTGTTCATCTAAATCTGTAAACCCCTTTTCCATCTCAAATTGCCCAAGAAGCATGAAATCTTCATAGGATATCGCATCAATATACACCGGTTCTCCCTTTTTCTTAAGTCCCTCAGAATATTCCATTGCTTTCTGGTTTAACAGGACAAAAACAGATGCATACGCCACATATCGCTACCCTGTCCGCTCTGCCTTCATCACTAAATCCTTCAGTTCTCTTCGCATGACTTTGACTGATTGACTGTCAGGTAATGTACCGGATTTCTGCCAGATGGGATTGCTCCCATGCTATCTGTAATTGATATTCAGTTGTAACAGCAGATTTTCGATTGCTGTAGCCTTATACTAGACCAGTTCTTTTGGTTTGAACATTTCATTTCATGGTATTTTTCTGATTTTTTATACCATGAGATGGTATAAAAAAGTGTCTTCGACACTTCAACCATTGGCGGGAAGCAATTCTGCTTTCATTTGGCTATGACCCTTTACAC
>CAJUBR010000037.1 GCA_910584695.1 uncultured Lachnospiraceae bacterium | reverse complement strand
GTTAGAGGCAGAAGCGATTTATATTATACGGGAGGTTGCTGCGGAGTGTGAGAAACCCGTGATGATGTATTCAATCGGAAAAGATTCATCGGTTATGCTTCATCTGGCGATGAAAGCATTTTATCCCGAAAAGCCTCCATTTCCGTTTTTGCATGTCAATACAACATGGAAATTTAAAGAAATGATATCTTTTCGGGATGAAACGGCTAAGAGGCTTGGGATTGAAATGTTAGAATATATCAATCAGGACGGAGTGCGTCAGGGAATTAACCCCTTTGACCATGGTGCAGCGTATACGGATATTATGAAAACACAGGCATTAAAGCAGGCACTGGACCAATACGGATTTACTGCAGCATTTGGGGGAGGACGACGGGATGAAGAAAAATCAAGGGCAAAGGAGAGGATTTTTTCATTTCGCAATGAGAGTCATACATGGGACCCCAAAAACCAGAGACCGGAATTATGGAAATTATATAACACACAAATTCATAAAGGGGAGAGTATAAGGGTTTTTCCGCTTTCCAATTGGACAGAAAAGGATATCTGGCAGTATATTAAGAAAGAGAATATACCCATTGTTTCTCTGTATTATGCATCTGTGTGCCCTGTCGTAAAACGGGACGGAAACTTGATTATGGTGGATGATGACCGGATGAAATTAAGAGACGGTGAAACAATAGAGAAAAAGATGGTAAGATTCCGAACATTGGGATGCTATCCTCTTTCCGGAGCCGTAGAATCCGATGCAGTTACGTTGGATGAGATTATTGAAGAAACCCTGGCATCTGTTGAGTCTGAACGAACGAGCCGGGTAATTGACTCAGATGGCGGGAGTGCCAGTATGGAAAAAAGGAAAAGGGAAGGGTATTTTTAAATGAACGAAAATCTTCTTAAATTTATAACATGTGGCAGTGTGGATGACGGAAAATCCACACTAATCGGGCATTTATTATATGATGCCAAGCTGCTTTTTACGGATCAGGAAAAGGCATTGGTGTTAGACTCAAAGATTGGTTCCAGAGAGGGAAAGATAGATTATTCCCTTTTGCTGGACGGATTAATGGCAGAAAGAGAACAGGGAATTACGATTGATGTTGCTTATCGGTATTTTTCAACGGAAAACAGAAGTTTTATTGTGGCGGATACACCGGGGCATGAGGAATATACAAGGAATATGGCGGTGGGTGCATCTTTTGCCTCTTTAGCGGTTATTTTAGTGGATGCTAGTCAGGATGTCCAGATACAGACGAAACGCCATGCTAGAATCTGTGCACTTATGGGAATTCGGCATTTTGTATTTGCGGTCAATAAAATGGATACCGTTTGTTATGAGCAGGCAAGGTTTACCAAAATACAGAGGCACATTAAGGTTTTGATGGCAGAATTTGATTATGATACTTTATGTATGATACCGGTTTCGGCTACAGAGGGTGATAATGTCGTCAGACAATCTAAAAATATGAGATGGTATAACGGGTTGCCGCTTCTTGCTTATCTTGAGAAAATTGACGTAACGGATGAGGAAGGCGAGAAAGGATTTACCATGCCGGTTCAAAGAGTATGCCGCCCGGATCAGAATTTTAGGGGATTTCAGGGTCAGATTTCTTCGGGAGAGATAGCGGTTGGAGAAGAAATTACTGTACTGCCAAGTAAGGAAAAAGCAGTTGTTACCAAAATACTTCAAGGGGATAAAAGCGTAGCCAAAAGCAAGAAGGGACATGCTGTGACCATACAGTTAGATACAGAGGTTGATATTTCAAGAGGCTGTGTGCTGCAAAAAGATGCAGAGGTTGAGGTTGGTTCCCTGTTTGAGGCATCCCTGCTCTGGATGGATGAAAACAACCTTGTGGAAGGGGGAAGTTTTTTGTTAAAGTTAGGAATGCAGTTGATTCCTGCTGTTATTATGCGGATTAAATATAAAATTGATGTAAATACTGGTGCGGAGGTGTATGCCGAGACAATCTATAAAAATGAGCTTGCTGTCTGTGAGATTTCAACAGGAAGCAAGGTTGTTTTTGACTGTTTTGCAAAAAACCGGGAATTAGGCTCTTTTATTTTGATTGACAGAGTGTCCAACCAGACTGCTGCAGGCGGTGTGGTACGGCAGCCACTGGCTCGTGACAATAATCTTAGATGGCATGAAATGGATGTGACAAAGGGGATGCGGGAAAAGTGCCTGCAGCAAAAGGCAATCACGGTTTGGATGACCGGACTTTCCGGTGCAGGCAAATCCACGCTGGCAAATGAATTAGAGAAGACCTTGATTTCTTTAGGAAAGCATACCATGCTTCTGGATGGAGATAACGTCAGGATGGGATTAAACAAGGATCTTGGTTTTAAGGAAAAGGACCGTGTAGAAAATATCAGGCGGGTGGCAGAGGTTGCAAAACTGATGAATGATGCGGGACTGATCGTGATTGCTTCCTTTATTTCACCATATCAATTAGACCGGAGGATGGCGAGAGATATTGTGGGAGGTGGCTTTGTAGAAGTTTATGTAAGTACGCCACTAGAGGAATGTGAGAAACGGGATGTAAAAGGTCTGTATCAAAAAGCACGGGAGGGCAAGATCAGTAATTTTACCGGAATCAGCAGTGCTTACGAGAAACCGGAGCGTGCAGAAATTGTGATTGATACAAGTAAACATGATATTTCTGACTGTATTAATATGATTATGAAAGTATTAGAAGCATATTTGTAAGATGGTGAAAAAAGAAATTTGTACTTACAGATAAATACGAAAAATAAAGGAGACCAAGGGAATGAAAACACTTTATCTGCATATTGGAATGCCGAGAACTGCTACAACAGTCCTTCAAAAATTTTGTGCTGATAATCAGGAGGAATTAAACCGTCATGGATATTGTTATCCGCTTATGCCGTTTCAATATCCCAATGCAAATCCGCGGCGGACCGCACATTTTATGTTTGGATGGGCAAGGAACGAGAAGGGGATAAGAGATGTTGAACTGGAAAAACAATATTGGGTAGAAGGATTTCAGGAGGTTTATAATGCCTTTGAGAAGTATGACAATGTTATCTTATCAGATGAAGGTTTGTGGAACTGTGGATTCCGGAATGAGGAAAGTGTCTGGTCCAAATTAAAAAAGGAAATGGAGATACATGCATTTTGTACAAAAGTGATTGTTTATCTCCGAAGACAGGATGATTTTTTATATTCATGGTGGAACCAGAGGATTAAAGAAGGGCTTTATTGTGAATGTACGTTATCTTGGGAGGAAATGACAAAAAAGCTTCCGATTGTCCATCTTGATTATTTTGAAATGCTAAATCAAATTGCTGAATTTGTAGGGAAAGAAAATTTAATTGTACGCCGTTTTGGCAAGGAGTATTTTGACGGAAGTACCATTTATGAGGATTTTATCCATGCGATTGGACTGCAGTATACCGATGCATATCAGATTCAAACAGAAGTATTTAACATGGGACTGACAAAAAATAATGTAGAACTAAAACGAATCTTAAATAAGCTGCCGGATTCGGATGCACAGTCAAAACGAATGTTCCAGCACATATTGGCACACAATTCCAATTGGAGAAAGGATAATCCTAAATATAGTATGTATTCTCAATCGGAAGCCAGCGAATTTTATGAAAAATACAGGGAGGGAAACCGGCTGGTTGCAGAGGAATATATGGGAAGAAACGAGGATTTATTTTCCTTTGCGTATCATGCAGAGCAGAAATGGACTCCCCAAAATGAGGAAATGTTAGAAGATATTATCTTATTTATGGGAACTTCTTTGATGGAAATGGAACGGAAAATCAAGACACAGGAACAGGAGATTAAGGCACAGAAAAAAGAGATGGAAGAATTTAAAAGGAAAGTGGCACATCCGGTAAGAACAATCGGAAAAAAGGTAAAAAACAAATTGAAGCTGGCGAAAAATATAAATGCAGATGGTGAGAATGTAAAGAATTAGATTTGTACTCAAATCTTTTCCTGCAGGCTGTTTTACAGGGTAAGATTGAACTGTTACAAGTTGGGAAGGTATTTTGCTGTTTTGCTTGACATATTCAGCATTCTTCTTTATAATTCACTTTATGACATTAAAGCTTTAAAACATAAGTGCTTTAAAGCCTAAAATTAAGAGGATAGGGAGAAAGAGAAAATGGCAATCAAAATTTTATTACTTGTAGTATTTTTTACAATCATGATTGGAATCGGTATTTATTCCAGAAAAAAGGCTACCAATATTAATGATTTTGTGTTAGGAGGAAGAGGAGTCGGACCGTGGCTTACGGCTTTTGCATTTGGAACCTCGTATTTTTCCTCTGTTGTATTCGTAGGTTATGCAGGACAGTTTGGATGGAAATATGGTCTTGCATCAACATGGATTGGTCTTGGAAATGCATTTATCGGAAGTTTATTGGCATGGCTGGTACTTGGCAGAAGGACTCGTGTTATGACACAGAAGTTAGATGCAAAGACAATGCCAGAATTTTTTGGAAAACGTTACGATTCCAAAGCACTCCGGATTGCCGGCTCCGCTATTGCATTTGTATTTCTTGTACCGTATACGGCATCAATCTATAACGGACTTTCCCGTTTGTTTGGGATGGCATTTGATATTGACTATAAGGTTTGTATCATTGTGATGGCACTTTTAACTGGTGTTTATGTTATTGTGGGTGGATATATGGCAACGGCACTGAATGATTTTATCCAGGGCATTATCATGCTGATTGGTATTTGTGCGGTGATTGTGGCAGTGTTAAACGGTCAGGGTGGTTTTTTAAATGCCATAAAGGAGCTCTCTGCTATTTCTGCAGATGACGCAGCCGTTTCAGCACTTTCTGGTGGACAGGGTCTTCTGGTAAGCTTTTTCGGACCGGATCCGGTAAATCTGTTAGGAGTTGTTATTTTAACTTCTCTTGGTACATGGGGACTTCCGCAGATGGTACATAAATTTTATGCAATTAAAGATGAAAAGGCGGTAAAGACCGGTACGGTAGTGTCCACCTTTTTTGCAATTATCATTTCCGGCGGGTGTTATTTCTTAGGCGGGTTTGGGCGGTTATTTGACTCTCCGGCAATTTATAAAGAGGATGGAAGCATTGCTTTTGATTCCATTGTTCCGCAGATGCTTTCTACTTTACCGGACATTTTAATCGGTATTGTGATTGTACTGGTGCTTTCTGCCTCTATGTCAACCTTATCCTCTCTGGTACTGACCTCTAGTTCCACCTTGACATTGGATTTCTTAAAAGAATCCGTTGCGAAAAATATGAGTGAGAAAACCCAGTTAATCGTGATGCGTGTATTGGTTGCAGGATTTATCATTTTATCGGTTGTACTGGCATTAAATCCCCCTACCTTTATTGCACAGCTTATGGGTATTTCATGGGGAGCATTGGCGGGTGCATTTTTAGCACCGTTTATGTATGGTCTGTATTCAAAGAGGATTACAAAAGCTGCCGTGTGGGCAAGTTATATCGTAGGTGTGGGTATTACGGTTTCCAACATGTTCATCGGATTTATTGCATCTCCGATTAATGCAGGAGCGATTACGATGATTGCAGGGCTGATTGTTGTTCCGATTGTAAGCGTTATCACACCGAAGATGAACAAGGAGTTTGTAGAGGAAATCTTTACCTGTTATAGTGAAACGGTAACGGTACATAAGAAGAGCTCTTTAGAGGAATAGATTGGATTGGAAGAAAAATTTAAGCCATAACATATAGAAAATGCCATCGGCTATCGTTTAACGGCAGTCGGTGGCATTTTTTGAGTTATTATTTAATCATTCATTTTATAAGTCTCTTCCGTACTCAGTAATGTAAATGCCGATTCTGTAATAGTAGCTAATGCTTTTTTCTGGTCATTTGTTTTAAGAACGATAGAAGCATTTTCATCGCCGGATGTCAGACCATACATATATTCTACATTTACTCCTGCACTCGAAAGAATAAAAAGAAGTTCTCCCAGTTTTCCTACATGCTGGGTAAGCTTTACAGCGATTACATCCGTTATCATGGCAGAAAACCCATTTTCCTTTAATACAGTGGCTGCTTTTTCCGGATTTGATAAGATCAGCCGAAGTAATCCATAATCACTGGTATCGGCAAGGGAAATGGATACAATATTAATATCATTGTCTTTTAGTACCTGTGTAACCTGTTCTAACCGTCCGGTACGATTTTCAATAAATACGGTAATCTGTTTAATAAACATAATAGCCCCTCCTTTTGTTATACAAGCTTACGCTTATCAATAACACGGACTGCTTTGCCCATGCTGCGTTCAATTGTTTTTGGTTCTACCAGTTTAATTTTGGCATGCAATCCGATGGTCTGATGAACGGCATGTTCAATGGTCTTTTGAAGATTTTCCAGTTCTTTGATTTCATCGGAGAAGAAACGTTCCTCTACTTCCACCAGGATTGCAAGGGTATCCTGATGATTTACCCTGTCTACAATAATCTGGTAGTTTGGTGTAATGCCGTCTACCGTAAGCAGTGCAGTTTCAATCTGGCTAGGGAATACATTGACACCACGGATGATCAGCATATCATCGGAACGTCCGGTGAAACGGCTGATTCTTGCAGTAGTACGCCCGCATTCACATTTTTCATGGGTAATACTGGTTAAATCCTTTGTACGGTAACGAATCAAAGGAATACCTTCCTTTGTCAGTGTAGTGATAACCAATTCTCCGGTTTCTCCGTCCGGTACCGGTTCTAAGGTATTAGGGTCTACAATCTCAGGCAGGAAGTAATCTTCAAATATATGTAATCCCCTGTGATAGTGACAGTCAGTGGCAACACCGGGTCCCATAATTTCGGAAAGACCGTAGATATCGTGTGCTTCGATTCCCAGGCGTTCTTCAATCTGTCTGCGCATATTTTCTGTCCAAGGTTCGGCACCGTTTAAGGTAGCTTTCAGTTTAATCTTATTCCGTAAACCCTGTTCTTCGATTACCTCAGCAATATGCATTAAATAAGAAGGGGTACACATCAATCCGGTTGCCCCGAAATCAATCATCATGTCAATCAGCTTCTGCGTATTACCGGTAGACATAGGTACAACGGTTGCCCCTAAGTGTTCTGCACCATAGTGGCCTCCAAGACCTCCGGTAAAAAGCCCATACCCATAGGCAACTTGAATAATATCATTTCTTCCAAGACCAGCCATGGCACAGCATCTCGCTACACATTCTGCCCAGACATCAATATCTTTTCTTGTATAACCTACAACCGTTGCTTTGCCGGTGGTACCGGAAGAAGCGTGGATTCGCACAATTTCGCTTAAAGGTACGGCAAACAGTCCGAAAGGATAATTGTCCCGTAAATCGTCCTTTGTGGTAAAAGGAAGTTTTGCAATATCTTCTATGCCTGTAATATCTCCGGGTTCCAATCCGGCTTCCTGCATTCTTTTGCGGTAAGGTTCCACGTTATGATAAACCCGGCTTACCACTTTCCTGAGGCGGGCACTCTGCAGATTGCTTAATTCGTCCCGGTCCATACATTCTCTTGCTTCATTCCAAATCATAAAACTTCTCCTTTTTGTTATTCTTTCTATAGGTAATTGCGAAACTCTTTATTTTCAAAATCTAGTTGTGCAATATAGACAATATCATAAGCAGGGTGCTTTGGAGCCGTTGGTACTTCGCATTGAACACTTAGTGAGTGCTTGCACGAGCTTAGTATGAAAGTATGCCTTGGCTCGTGCCCAGTGTTGATATTGTCTATATTGCACAACGGTCGGTAACGAAAACAGAGTTTCGCAATTACCTAATTCTTTCTATGCACTGTATTTGAATATTGTACCATAATTGTGAGAAAGATAAAAGGAAAATAAGATATTACATTGTGTTGCACTCGGCAACTTGTAGTTGCACAATTGCAACTGGAAGTGGTTGATTTTCAACTGAACATAAAATATAATTTAGCAAGGAGGTACTATACGATGAATTTTGCAGAAAAATTATTAAATTTAAGAACACGATATGGTTATTCACAGGAAGTGCTTGCAGAGAAATTAAAAGTAAGCAGGCAGGCTATTTCAAAATGGGAGTTAGGTACAACACTGCCAGAGACAAATAAAGTAATTGAAATTAGTGATTTTTTTGGTGTATCTACGGATTATTTGTTAAAGAATGAAAGTCAATTAAACAATAACGAAAGTTTAGATAGAGTTGTGTTGAAATTTTTAAGTTCGGCTCAGGATATGGGGGATATTTCTAAGGAACTGGTGGATATTATGGCAGATGGAGTCATTGATGATGATGAGAAGGTACGTATGAATACGATTATAAATACACTGGATAAGATATCTACTATTATTGATGAGATAAGGCAAAAAGTAGATTTAGATTGATTTGTGGAAAGGGGGGATAAGACGAATACTTTGTGATATCATATGGTACATAAGATCTTGTTGACATACATACTTCCTTTTTGATAAAATAAATATCGAGGTTTTTGTCAGAAATGGTATTTACAGAAATGGGAGGAGAATGACAATGGCAAGATATGTAAAAACATTAACGCTTAATAAGGAACCGGCTCAGGTAGAGGAGAGAATCCAGCATTTTTTTAAGTCATACGGGTTTGCGTCTTCAAAAAAAGGAGACTGGTATGAAAAGGGAAAGGGCTTTTGGGAGGCAAAACGCAATTTCTCTTATCGGTATGAGAATGGTGTATTGACTTATGAGGCATGGCTTAATAAGAATATGGACCCGTCCGATGGGAAATTTACAGGTTCTATGATTAAAAAAGCATATATGGCAGAGCTTTCTTCTTTTGATCAGTTTATTCTCGGGCAGACAGCATCGTTGCCGGAGGTGAAATATAGTACAGGTGGCATTTATGTAGGTTTGGCACTGATTGTATTGCAGATTCTGTTGCTGGTAAGTACAAAGATGGTTTCTCTCTATCTTCCGTTTGCAGCATTGCTTTTTACGATTCCGAATGGCACCAAGTCAAAGGCAAAGGTTCTGGCATGGATTGTAATTGGAATCAATATCTTTTTCATTATTTTCTGGTTGTTAAATGTATGTTTTAACATGGCAATTCGTTAAGTCAACATAAGAATTAAGATATATTTCAGTTAAGAAGGAAGAAAATTCTTAGAGTTTTCTTCCTTTTCTTTACTGGAGTTTTATTTTATGCTATAACGTAATAGATTATAGAATTCGTTAGGAGGGGTGTATCAGTGGATTTTGAACAGGATATTATCAATCGCAAAAAATACAGGGCGAAGTATAATCGGATAAGCAATCTCATCGGAGGGATAAAAGTAGGTCTGGCTCTTATTCTTCTTGGCACAATATATGCAGTGTGGGCATATCACTTTGCAACGAGATGGATTGGACTGACAATAGCAGAAATCGTAATTTTTATAATTGCATGCATTTATCATAATCACTATATTGAAAAGGTAGCCCATGAAGATGGAATCATATTAATAGATGAACAAAACATAAAACGTTGGAATGGAGAATGGCAGGAGTTTGCAGATACCGGGAAGGAATATATAGATTATAACCATGATTATGCAATGGATTTAGATATCATAGGTGAAAAATCCCTGTTTCAATTTTTGAACAGTACCCATACTTATTACGGACGGGCTGCATTTTCAACGGATTTGTTAAATGCCGATTATTCAGAACAGGAAATAGGGCAAAGGCAAAAAGCGATTTCAGAATTAAGCGGCAAATATGATTTTACCAGTGAACTGGAATATCGTTTTTCAAGGATTGGTATGGAAGAAGATTTTCCGAAGCTCATTCAGGAACTGGAACGAAAGGATAGATTTTTTAAATATACCTGGGAAAAATATATTTTGTGGGTTTTACGTTTTTTGACAGTGATATCTGTTTTTTATGGACTGTTTACCGGAACAGGGCAGAGGTGGGCGTTTGCAGGAATTATGGTCAGCCTTCAGATTCTGTTATGTATTTTAGGGGGAGGAAAGATAAAAAAGTATATTGGGATTCTCTATCGTGCCGCCTGTAAACTGGATTGTTATAATACTGTGATTGATTGGATTTTAGAGCAGGAATTTACTTCAGATAAAATGAGGAATATTCAGAAACAAGCAGGGCTTTCGGGTCTTGCAGTACAGAAATTATCCTGCATTTATCAGAATATTGCTCAGTGCCATAATGGGATCGCGAAGCTGATCCTGGATGCTTTGTTTCTATGGAGTTACAAAAATGCAGAGGACTTAGATGTATGGAAACAAAAATATGGGGATTCCATAGAAACGTGTTTTCTTGCATTAGGAGAATTGGAAAGTCTGCTGAGCTTTGCAAACCTTCCAAGGGTATGCGAAGGGGTTTGTCTGCCTGAATACAGGGATAAGGAAAACTTTTTAAGAGCGGAAAAATTGGGGCATCCACTGATTGATAATGAGAAACGCATATGTAATGATGTTACCCTTCGTCAGCAGATTTTTATTATTTCGGGCTCTAATATGTCCGGAAAGACTACCTTTATGCGAACGGTAGGTATAAATTTGGTTCTGGCATTTGCTGGAAGTTTTGTCTGTGCAAAGGAGATGTCATTTTCTAATGTAAAGGTAGTAACATCAATGCGGATTGTGGATAATTTAAAGGAAGAAACGTCTACTTTTTATGCGGAACTGAAACGGATTAAGAAAATAATTGATCAGGCAAGAGGGGAAAAGAGAACTTTTTTTCTGATTGATGAGATTTTCCGGGGAACCAATTCGATAGACCGGATGAAAGGGGCAGAGGGTGTTTTAAAGGAACTGTGGAAATGCGGTGCTGCCGGGATGATTACAACCCATGATTTGGAAATCTGTAGATTGGCACAGGGATATCACAATATTGTCAATTATAGCTTTTGTGAAACCTATCAAGGGGATAAGATTTATTTTGACTATCGATTAAGGAAGGGAAAATCAAATACGACAAATGGACAATATCTATTGAAACAAATAGGGATTCTGAAGGATCCGGATTTTGAAAAGTGAAACATAAAAGGAGAAGTTCTCCTATCTTTAGTTGAAATTGGGATAATAATTGACAAGATATTATAAAAAGATTACACTAAAATAGTATGTTAAGAATGATAGAAGAATGAAAGAAATGGAGGCATGGGTGATGATCAAGATTTATCGGACAGAAAACAGCAAAATTGGAGAAGTACATGCCTTTGACCCCGGTTCCTGGATTCAGCTTACTGACCCAAGTTCGGATGAGCTGGAATTGATTTCTGAAAAATTTGATATAGATATTGCCGATGTTCGTGCTGCTATGGATGCTGATGAGAGCTCCCGTGTGGAACTTGAAGATGATTACACTCTTATTTTGGTAGATATTCCTATTGTTGAGATTCGTAACGATCAGAAGGCATATACAGCAATTCCTTTAGGAATTCTTTTGTTGGATGATTATCTCATTACTATTTGTGCCGAGGAGACATCCGTATTACAGTACTTTGTTAATTCTACCGTGCGTGAATTCAGTACCAAGAAGCAGATGCGTTTTGTCTATCAGATTTTATATAGAACCTGTATGGTATATCAATTGTATCTGAGAACTATTGATAATAAAAGGACAGAGATCGAGAAACGTGCCCAGGAGGATATGAAGGAGGAAGACCTGGTAACGCTGCATGAATTAGAATCGAATCTGGTCTACTTTGCAACATCGTTGAGAGCAAATGGAGCCGTAATTGACCGAATTTCCAGATATAGCAGAGTCAGACAGTTTCCAGAGGATAAGGATTTGCTAGATGATGTTAAAGTGGAGAATGGACAGGCGATTGAGATGACGATAATTTACCGGGATATTATTCATGGTACAAGGGAGCTGTTGTCGAATCTGATTGATATCCGTCTGAATAATGTCATGAAATATTTGGCGGCGATTACAATTGTGATGGCGATTCCCGATATTATTTCTGGTTTCTTTGGCATGAATGTGAATTCCAGATGGGTGCCACTGTCAGGTATGCCGTTTGGATTTGGGATTATTTGTGTAGCAACGGTTATTATATGCATCCTTGTTCTTAAAATATTAAAAAAGAAAAAGATGTTGTAAAAAAACAGGACCGATGAACTTTTATCTGTTAAAAATACGGATAGAGGTTCAACAGTCCTGTTATAAAATACATATCTCTGCTTTATTATGAATGAAAGCGGATTACTCACATTTTTCCGGTTCCGGATAATTCTCTCCGAAAGTCTCCACGGTAACAGATTTGATTTTCTGTTCTGTGAGGGGCTTATCCTGATAATCGGTTTCTACACATGCGATTTTGTCTACGATATCAAGTCCTTCCGTTATCTTGCCAAATGCCGCATACTGTCCGTCTAAATGCGGAGAAGTTTTATGCATGATAAAAATCTGGGAGCCGGCGGAATCCGGCATCATAGAACGAGCCATGGATAATACTCCGGGGGTATGCTTTAAATCATTTTGGAAACCGTTCATTGAAAATTCGCCACGGATACTATATCCGGGACCACCGGTTCCGGTTCCCTCCGGACAGCCGCCTTGAATCATGAAGCCTTTGATAACGCGATGAAAAATCAGTCCGTCGTAAAAGCCTTTTTTTACTAGAGAAATAAAATTGTTTACTGTGTTTGGTGCAATGTCCGGATAAAGTTCCGCTTTCATCACATCACCGTTTTCCATTGTAATTGTTATAATTGGATTTGCCATGTATTTCATTGTCCTTTCTAGTGTTGATAAAGGTATTCTATCATTTCTCTATCGTCCTGACAAGGAAATGTAATTGCTTTTGCAATAATTCTCTTGCGTAACATGACAGAATATTCTATAATAAAGTTAATTATGTATAATGCGATCAAACTATATTTGAAAGTGGATGTAAAAATCGTAGTGTAACGGTGCAGAACAAGTGGTTATTCTATGTATAAAGTCTGTCTGTTAGAAAGATGTTACACCAGGATATCGGTTTTTGAAGAGATGTATACAGACGAAGAATTTGTTGTGAGAAGGGGTATTATGTATGAAAAAAATTAGTCTCAGAGTAAGGAATTTTGATGAAGAGAAATTTTTGACATTTAATATTGATAATGAGGCAAAATTAGATGAAGAATTGTTTGATTTTATTGAAGAGGAAGAACCAGATGGGATTGTGCCTGTAATTTTTGAAGTGGGTGAAGAGTTTGATACTTTTTCTTACGATGTCACAGACAAAATTCCGCTAAAGGAATTATTTGAACAGGTGAATGCTTCGGAAATGGTGTTAAAAGTGCTCCGAGGTCTTGTACTGGCTCTGATTAATATGGTGGAGTGCAGAATTTCGTTGTCTTATTTGGTTCTAAATCGTAATTATATTTATATAGATTCGGATTATAAGTTGGAATTTATTTGTATTCCACTGGAAGAGATGCAGGAAGAAGTGGATTTGAATGGCTTTTTGCGCAACTTCCTTGCCGGGTTGAGGTTTGAGCCTTCGGAGAACGGAGATTATGTGGCAAAGCTGCTTACGTATGTCAATAATCCATCAGTATTTAATCTGCACAATATGGTAGTGTTAATTGAAAGTCTGATGTCGGATAGGGGACTTGAGATTCCGGAAGAAGACTCCGTAGAGATTTATGCGGAATATCACGAAGTGGAAGAAAAACCGCAGGCTTCGTACGCAGAAGAAGATTTTATAGAAGAAGATACGGAATCCTTTGACGATGATATCATAACGGTATTCGGAGGTGGTGCCTCAAAACAGAAAATGGTGAATGAACAAGAAGGGATGGAAATAGAGAACGTAATATCTGCTACGGAGGCAAAGCCACAGAAAAAAGCGGAAGAGGAAATCTCAGAGGAAACCTTGAAAGAGGGAATGCAGGAAGAGAGTATAGAAGAAGTTCCTGTAGAGAAGATGGCGGAGGAAAAGATAGAAGAAATCCTAAAAGAGGAAAAGATAGAGGAAAATGCAGAAGAAATTCAGAAAGTGGAGATGGCAGAAGAGACTCAGAAAATGGGGACAGTAGAGGAGAGGACCGGAGAAATCCATCAAAATAATGTGAAAGAGGAGATTTTGGAACAAAAACCGTTTGAACAGAATGTAGAGGCACAAACTTCAATGGAAGAGGCTTGGAATACGGAAATTCTGGAAAAAGATATGGCGGAGGAAATTTCCAAAGAGAATGCGGAGGATTTTTCGGAAGAATTTGAAGAAAAAACGGATGATAAAGAAGAAAAAGAAGTATCAAAAAAGAAGTTCATAAAAAAAGAACCAAAGCTAAAAACCAGGGATGTAGATCTGACGGGAATTGTGATTGAAGATGACTTTGATGAATTTCTTGCGGAGCAGGAAAGGAAGAATGATAATCCATTCCATTTTGATGAACATGGTTTGAAAATGAAGAGAAATATAAAAATAAACCGTGCAAGTATTGTGCAGAATACAAGAGAGGAACTGGAGGAGGAGTTAAAAAAAGAGGACAAGGTTCCCGAAACAGAAGAGATAGAAATAGAGACAGAAGAAGAGGATGTAAAAAAGACAGAGGAGAAGCCTGTTCGCAATCCGAAAAAGAGTTCCAACGGAAAAAAGAAGGTGATTCCAAAGGTTTATCCATATTTGGTCCGGGTCAATACACAGGATAGAATGATGGTTGCGAAACAGAACTTTAAGATTGGTAAATCTAGTCTGGCAGACTATACAGTAGAGGGGAATAATGCTGTAAGTCGTGTACATGCCATTATAACAAATAAGGATGGTGAGTATTTTATTAAAGATAACAAATCTACAAACCATACGTATGTGAATGGAAAAATGCTGCAGGATGATGAGAGTGAATTACTGGTACATGACAGTAAAATTGTGCTGGGTGATGAAGAGTTTGAATTCAAGATGCATTAGAATAAATTGTGAATGAGGCTTGCACTGGTGTATCTTTATTATTTATCATAGAAGGAAAGAGGATTTTCATGGAAGCAGTAGTATTTGATATGGATGGAGTGATCTTTGATTCGGAGCGGTTATATCGCAAGCATTGGAAATTAACCGGACAAGAATATGGAATAGAAAATGAAAAAATGAATGAATTATGCAATCTCATTGCCGGTGCAACGAGAGAACATAATGAGAAATTAATGAAATCACATTTTGGAGAAGATTTTGATTATGCAGCCTTTCGTGAAAAAACAATGACAAGAATGGATGCAGAGATTTTACAAAACGGGTTAGAATTAAAACCGGGGGTTTTGGAACTGTTTCATTATCTGAAAGAAAATGGTTATAAGATTGGGCTTGCAACCTCCACACAGAGGGAACGGGCAGAGAATAATCTGAAAAATGCAGGTATTTTAGAAATGTTTGACGGTATTGTTTATGGTGGTGTTGTACCAAACGGAAAACCAGCTCCGGACATTTATTTAAAGGCTTGTGAAAAATTGCAGACAGAGCCTTCTAAGACCATTGGAATTGAGGATTCGATTAACGGAGTAAAAGCCTCGTCTTCGGCGGGGCTTTATACCATTATGGTAATTGATCTGATACAGCCGACACAAGAAATCAAATTACTTGCAAATCAGATATTTTCTTCTCTTTTTGATGTTATTCCCTTCTTACAAGGGGAATAATTTAATTCGTTTTCTCATATATTGCACTATGAACGTATAAGCATGAGGACGGCAGCACAAGAGTAGATACTTATGTGGATTGCTGGCTATAGTGAGGAGTGTGGATATGAGTATTGGAAGAAAATTTGCGGTGGTGATAAAAGGACTTATTTTTTCTTATGCAGTAACCGGTGTTTTGCTGGCTATACTGGCATTTCTGGTATTTAAATTTCAACTTGGAGAATCTGTTACGGATATCGCAATCGTAGTAATCTATGTTGCAGTGACCTTTCTGGGGGCATTTATTACAGGGAAGAATGTCAAAGAACAGAAATTCCTGTGGGGATTTTTGTTGGGATTGCTATATATTCTGATTATTTCCGTCCTTGCAATGATTATCGGTCAGACATTTCATGTAGTAAGTACCGCAAATCTGACAACGGCTGCACTTTGTATCGGCGGCGGACTACTGGGAGGGATGTTAAGTTGATCGAATGCATGCCTGCGATAACCGGAATTGCTTGATGAAATGGTTATAAAGAATCGAAAGGAAATACGTTTATCGTTGACCTTGGAAAAACCTTGTGTTATAATCGTAACATCTGTATACTAATAAATAAATGAATGTGAGGTAGCAAGGAATGAAACATATTAAAACATTAACAGATAAGACTTTAAAGAATACAATGGAAAAAGGAGGTTGTGGCGAGTGCCAGACTTCCTGTCAGTCAGCATGCAAGACCTCTTGTACGGTTGGCAACCAGACATGTGAGAATAAATAGTCAAATCAGAACAAAGAAAGAATACAGGCTGTCAGGTACACGGTAAATAGTGGTACATGACAGCCATTTCGTACGTTTTAAATGTACAGGCATAACCTGTCGGTACACTACACAGGGAAGAAGGAGCAAAAGTGATACATCAGTATAAGAATAACGGGTATAATATCGTGTTGGACGTCTGCAGCGGTTCTGTTCATGTTGTAGATGATATGGTTTATGATATCATTGCCCTATATGAACAATTCAATCGGGATGAGATTGTGAAAAAGCTTCCGGAATATCCAAAAAGTGAGATAATAGAAGCCTGTGAGGAGATTGAAGCCTTGAAGGAAGCAGGCCAGCTCTTTACGGAGGACATTTATCAAGACGCAATCATTGATTTTAAGAAAAGAAAGACGGTTGTGAAGGCGTTATGTCTGCATATTGCCCATGATTGTAATCTTGCCTGTAAATACTGTTTTGCAGGAGAAGGAGAATATCATGGTGCACGTTCTTTGATGAGTTATGAAACAGGGAAGAAAGCATTGGATTTTCTGATTGCAAATTCGGGAAACAGGGTGAATCTTGAGGTGGATTTTTTTGGCGGCGAGCCACTTATGAATTTTCAGGTAGTAAAGGATTTGGTTGCCTACGGCAGAAGTAAAGAAAAGGAATATCATAAAAAGTTTCGTTTTACACTCACTACCAACGGAATCCTGTTAGATGATGATGTGATGGAATTTGCCAATAAGGAAATGGCGAATGTGGTCTTAAGTATAGATGGGCGGAAAGAAGTTCATGATTTTATGAGACCCACCAGAAACGGAAAGGGAAGCTACGACCTGATTATAGATAAATTTAAAAAAATGGCGGAAAAGCGGAATCAGACGGATTATTATGTGCGGGGAACCTTTACGCATTATAATCTGGATTTTTCGAAGGATGTGCTGCATTTAGCGGACCTTGGGTTTAAGCAGATTTCAGCGGAGCCGGTGGTGGCACCGGATGAACAGTCCTATGCAATTAAGGAAGAAGATTTGCCAAAGCTGCTTGAAGAATATGATATACTGGCCAGGGAGATGGTAAAAAGACAAAAGGCTGGAAAAGGGTTTCACTTTTTCCATTTTATGATAGATCTGACAGGTGGTCCATGTCTCTATAAGCGGCTTTCAGGATGTGGTTCCGGAACGGAATATTTAGCAGTGACACCTTGGGGAGATTTATATCCCTGCCATCAGTTTGTGGGGATTGAGGAATTTAAACTGGGAAATGTGGATACCGGTATTGAAAAGAAAGAACTGGTGGATGAATTTAAACTTTGCAATGTATATGCAAAGGACAAATGCAAGGATTGTTTCGCGAGGTTCTACTGCAGCGGGGGATGTGCGGCAAATTCCTATAATTTCCATGGCAATTTATTAGATGCTTATGATATTGGCTGTGAATTGGAAAGAAAGCGCGTAGAATGTGCGATTATGATAAAGGCTGCATTGGCAGAAGAAGGAGAGTAAAGAAATGAAAAAGGCAAAAAGAAACAGTGTGCTGACCATAATTGTATTTTTTGCAGCATTGGCACTTGGTGCTTTTACCACGGCAAAGGGCCTTGGAAAATACAATATTGGTGCAGCCGAAAATATTATTTTAGGTCTTGATCTCGCTGGTGGTGTAAGTATCACATATGAGATTGAGGAGGATAATCCTACCGATCAGGAGATTGCAGATACAATTAAACGTCTGCAGATGCGTGCAGATGTGTATTCCCCAGACAGTAACGTGTATCGGGAGGGTTCTGACCGGATCAGTATCGAGATTCCCGGAGTGTCAGATGCAAATAAGATTTTAGAGGACATGGGTAAACCAGGTGCCTTGGAGTTTTTGGATGAAGATAATTTCCAAAAGTTTGCTTCCGGTGAAGCGTATGAACCATTGCTTACCGGCTCGGATGTGAAAAATGCATCTGCCGGAATTGACAGTTCCAGTGCCGTCAAAGAATATATTGTACAGTTGGCATTTAATGATGAGGGAACAAAGAAATTTGCAGACGCAACAACTGCAAATGTTGGGAAACCGATTTATATTATATATGACGGGGAGGTTGTCTCTTATCCGACTGTCCAGACTGCGATTACCGGAGGCAGTGCTGTTATTAACGGACAAAAAGACAGTGAAGAGGCAGAGCAGTTAGCAGAGACGATCCGTATCGGTGCTCTTCCGTTAACCTTAAAGGAATTGCGCTCCAATGAGGTGGGAGCAACGTTAGGAAAGGATGCATTAAATACAACACTGAAGGCCGGTGCGATTGGTATGGCAGTGATTGCGGTGATCATGACCGCAATTTATCTGATGCCGGGATTTATTTCTGTTCTTGCACTGATTGCGTATGTTGTTTTGACTTTGCTTTGCCTGAATGGATTTAATGCGAGCCTGACACTTCCGGGTCTTGCGGGTATCGTCTTGTCAATCGGTATGGCAGTAGATGCGAATGTTATTATTTTCACCCGTATTCAGGAAGAACTGGGAAATGGTGCAACGGTGAAATCTGCTATTGATTCAGGTTTTAACAAAGCATTGTCTTCTATTTTAGACAGTAATATTACAACCTTGATCGCAGCAGTGGTGTTGTATTTAATGGGTGTCGGTTCCATTAAAGGATTTGCACTGACGTTGGGAATCGGCATTGCTTTATCTATGTTTACTGCACTTGTGATTACCAAGTCTTTATTAAAAGCGGCATATACATTGGGATTACAAAGTCCAAAGCTTTATGGTAAGAAGAAAGAAGCAAAGACGAGAGGTTATGTTAAATTTAGCCGGATTGCCTATATCATTTCCGTTGTTGCAATCGCAGCCGGTCTGATTGCACTTCCGGTTTTCAAGAAACAGACAGGATCAACACTTAACTTTAGTATGGAATTTACCGGTGGTACATCTATGACGGTGGAGTTTGGTGAATATTATGATTTAGAGAGAGCAGAGAGGGAGATTCTTCCAGTAGTGGCAAAGGCGGCAGATATCTCGGATGCGGATATTCAGGTTCAAAACGTAAAGGGTTCTAATGGAATTGTATTTAAATCTTCCGAGTTGAGTAAAGATCAGAGGCAGGCGGTAGAGGATGCACTTCGCAGTAATTTTGAAGTGAAAGAATTTGCAATGGAGAATATCAGCTCTACTATTAGTAATGAGATGCAACGCAATGCGATTATCTCCGTGCTGATTGCAACGGTATTAATGCTTCTTTATATTGCAGTCCGTTTCAGCGATGTGAAATTTGGTGCGGCAGCGGTAATTGCCCTGTTGCATGACGTGTTAGTTGTATTTGCCGTATATTCGATTGGACGGTTATCCGTGGGGAATACCTTTATTGCCTGTATGTTGACGATCGTGGGATATTCTATTAATGCAACGATTATTATATTTGACCGTATCCGCGAGAATTTAGCGATTATGACAAGCAGGGGTGAAACCTATGAGAATATTGTGAATACCTCTATTTCACAGACTTTTACAAGAACAATTTATACTTCTTTAACAACCTTTGTTATGGTCTTGATTTTATATATTATGGGTGTGACATCGATTAAGGAATTTGCACTTACCTTGATGTGCGGTATTGTTTGCGGTGCATATTCATCTGTATGCATTACGGGACCGTTATGGTATACGCTTAAGACCAAACTGGGAAAGAATGAAAAAAATTCTTCAAATAAGCAGAGTGAGACACAAAATAAGAAAAACGCAAAGAAAGCATAAAGATAAAAGACAAGATAATAGGGACATGGAAGATACCATGTCCCTATATGCGTATTATCAGGAGAAAACAGATATGGTAGAACAAAATTGGGTCATACGGACAAAACGGGCAGATTTTAATGCGTTAAGCGAACAATTTCACATTGATCCGGTAACAGCTAGAATTTTAGTAAACCGTGGATTGGAAGAAAACCAGTTTGAGAATTTTTTGCATCCGGGACTGGATACTCTTCATGATCCATTTTTAATGGAAGACATGAACCAGGCGGTGCGGATTATTATTCATGATGTGGAGGAGGGGCAGAAAATCCGTATTGTATCTGATTACGATGTGGATGGAGTCATGTCCAACTATATTTTGTATAAAGGATTAAAACGAATCGGTGCAGATGTGGATTATGTGATTCCTCACAGGGTAAAAGAGGGATATGGTATTAATGATGAGATTATCATGAATGCGAAAGAGGAAGGGATTCACACGATTTTGACTTGTGATAACGGTATTTCCGCAAATGCAGCACTTGCCAAGGCAAAAGAGCTGGAAATGACGGTTGTGATCAGTGATCATCATCAGGTACCGTTTATTCTGGAAGAGGAAAAGAAACAGTATATTTTACCTCCGGCGGATGCGATTTTGAATCCCAAAAAACAGACCTGTAAATACCCGTTTGACGATCTTTGCGGTGCTGGTGTAGCGTATAAGCTGGTGGAAGCACTATATGAAAAAAGAGATATTCCAAAGGAAGAACTCGGTCAGTTTTTGGAATTTGTGGCAATTGCAACAATCTGTGATGTGGTCTCTTTAAAAGATGAAAATAGAGCCTTTGTGGTAAATGGTCTGAAGAGACTGAATCACACGGACCATCTTGGTCTTCGGGCACTTATTAGTGCAAATGCATTGTCTGATGTGGTTATTGATACGTATCATGTGGGATTTAAGCTGGGACCTTGTATTAATGCTTCCGGCAGATTAGAAAGTGCAGTCGCTTCGATGGAACTGTTATTGGAAGAGGATATCGAAACAGCAATCGAAAGGGCACAGAAAATCTGTGATATGAATAAAGAACGAAAAGAAATGACGCTGCATGGTGTGGAGCAGGCAGAGAAGTTCCTTCAAAACGCAGAGTCTATGAAAATATTTGTAATTTATCTTCCTGATTGTCATGAAAGTCTGGCGGGAATTATCGCTGGGAGAATTCGGGAAAACTATCATCATCCGGTGTTTGTTTTGGTAGACAGTGACGAAGAAGGGGTTTTGAAAGGTTCAGGACGTTCTATTGAGGAATATCATATGTTTCAGGCTCTTCAGGATTGCAGCAGTTTGTTGTTGAAATTTGGCGGGCATGCAATGGCAGCAGGATTTTCAATGAGAAAGGAATGTTTGGAGGAATTTACCGAAAAATTGAACGAAATGTGTACCTTGCCAGAGGAGGCGTTTATTCCCAAGATTAGAATTGATGCAGCGATGCCGATTTCTTATGTGAGTGAGGAACTAATTGAAGAGATTAATTCTTTGGCACCATTTGGAAAAGGAAATGAGAAGCCGGTGTTTGCCCAAAAGGATTTAAATGTACTTTCTGCGAAAATTATGGGGAAGGATAGAAACGTTGTAAAAATTATGCTGGAGAGCAAAGATGGAGCAGTTGGCGAAGGAATCTATTTCAACGCACAGGAGTTTTCCGATAATATTACCGAGTGGTTCGGGCAGGAGGAATATGATAAGCTGATTCATGGATGGCTCAACAATGTTGTGCTGAATGTGGTATATTATCCTGCCATTAATGAGTTTAACGGTACCCGTACTATCCAATTCCAAATTAAGCGTTATGCAATGGCTGCTGTAAGGGAAATGCTATAAAAACATTATATAAACCTCTGTTTAAAAGCATTAAATTGTTATCTTGACTTATAAAATGCAGTTTGAAAGCATATTTTATAGCAATTTTAACAAAATTAAAAAATTACAGTTACAACCGTTCCGATATAGGCTATACTATATTTTATAAATGCGGTCAAGGCAGCAGGACAAAGGAAAAGAAGGTGAAAGGGTATGGCAGGAATTATAAATAAGAATAAAGACCTCAGCACTCCAAAGGATTTTACTCCTCCGGAAGAGCTTTATCAGACATTGATTGATAAGGTATTGGAGTATCATCCGAATACCGATATCACTATGATTGAAAAGGCTTATCAGATTGCCAGTGAGGCACACGAGGGACAGTTACGTAAATCCGGAGAGCCTTATATTATGCATCCTTTGTGTGTTGCGATTATTTTAGCAGAGCTGGAACTGGATAAAGAGACG
This sequence comes from uncultured Lachnospiraceae bacterium, assembly GCA_910584695.1. Taxonomy (GTDB): domain Bacteria; phylum Bacillota; class Clostridia; order Lachnospirales; family Lachnospiraceae; genus CAG-590. The sequence continues at coordinate 4,355 of CAJUBR010000037.1, read as the reverse complement.
ATTGTAGCAGGAATTCTGCATGATGTGATAGAAGATACCGTTATGACAGATGAAGAAATTGAGCAGGAGTTTTCCTCCGAAATTCTGCTTTTGGTGGATGGTGTTACCAAGCTGACACAGCTTAATTTTTCACAGGATAAGATAGAATTACAGGCAGAGAATTTACGGAAGATGTTTTTGGCTATGGCAAAAGACATTCGGGTGATTTTGATTAAATTGGCAGATCGGCTTCATAATCTCAGGACCCTGCAGTATCAGTCACCGGAAAAGCAGATTGAAAAAGCAAGGGAAACGATGGATATTTATTCCCCGATTGCCCATCGTCTTGGTATCAGTAAGATTAAGGTGGAGCTTAATGACCTCTCGTTACAGTACTTAGAACCAGAGAAATTTAAAGCGTTAAAGGCAGAGATTGACGAGAGGTTAGAGGAACGAGAGACTTTTATTGAAACCATTGTACATGACGTAAAGGAATGTATTGACGGGGCTGAAATCGAAGCAGAGATTAACGGCCGTGTAAAACATTTCTTTAGTATATATAAGAAAATGGTAAACCAGAATAAGACATTGGAACAAATATATGATATCTTTGCAGTCCGGATTATAGTAGACAGTGTAAAGGATTGTTATGCGGCACTGGGTATTATTCATGAGAAATATAAACCAATCCCGGGCAGGTTTAAGGATTATATTGCAATGCCAAAATCCAATATGTATCAGTCACTGCATACAACATTGATTAGCAGGAGTGGACAGCCCTTCGAAATTCAGATTCGTACGTATGATATGCATAAGACGGCAGAATACGGTATTGCGGCACACTGGAAATATAAAGAAAATCTAAGCGGAACCTCTCAGGATAAAGAAGAGGCAAAGCTTAGCTGGTTAAGGCAGATTTTGGAGTGGCAAAGAGATACGGAAGATAATAAAGAGTTCATGAGTACAGTGAAAACCGATCTTGACCTGTTTGCAGAACAGGTTTACTGTTTTACTCCCAACGGTGATGTTAAGAATCTTCCTGCCGGTTCCACACCGATTGATTTTGCATACAGCATCCATTCAGCAGTAGGGAATAAAATGGTGGGTGCAAGGGTAAACGGCAGGCAGGTGCCGGTGACCTACCAACTAAAAAACGGAGACAGAGTAGAGATTGTGACATCCCAGAATTCCAAAGGACCAAGCCGTGACTGGCTTGGAATCGTAAAGTCGGCTCAGGCACGTAATAAAATTAACCAATGGTTCAAGCAGGAATTTAAGGAAGAGAATATTAGCAGGGGAAAAGAACTGTTATTACAGTATTGTAAGACAAAAGGATACCAGTATGCAACCTATTCCAAACCGGAACTGTTAAAGGCAGTTATGGTAAAGTATAATTTTCGGGATTGGGAATCTGTGCTGGCAGCAATCGGTCATGGGGCTTTAAAAGAAGGTCAGGTCATGAATAAGCTGATTGAGGTGTATACAAAGGAAGAAAAGTCACGACTGACAGAAGAGGATTTGTTGGAACAGTTAAACCAGAATGCAGAGCACCATAGACTGAATAAGTCCAAGGGAGGTATTACAGTCAAAGGTGTTGATGATGTGGCGGTACATTTTTCCAGATGCTGTTCACCGGTTCCGGGAGACGAAATCGTAGGATATGTTACGAGAGGACGAGGCATTTCCATCCACCGGACAGACTGTGTCAATATTGTAGGAATGGGAGAGATTGACCGTTCCAGACTGATTGATGCAGAGTGGCAGGCTGACGCAGAAAAAGGAACGGCAGCAACGTATTCTTCCGAGATTCGTATTTTTGCTGCAGACCGGACAGGGATGTTGTTTGATATTTCCAAAGTATTTACCGAAGCAAATATCAATGTGACAGCATTTAATAGTAAAAGCAACCACAAAAATGAACGTGCAACGTTTACAGTGTCCTTTGATATTAATACAGTAGATCAGCTCAATTATATTATCTCCAAGCTGCGTATGATTCCGGGTGTATTGGATGTAGAGCGGAGCGTTGGGTGATAACGGTAAGAAAGGATTCTATATATGGCGGATTTAGAGATATTTAGAAAAACATTAGGCGATTTGGGGACCAATTGTTATATTATTGTAAACCATGACACGAATGAGTGTATAGTGTTTGATCCGGCGGCAGAGCCGGAGGTATTAAAGGAAATATTTTCCGATCCGGGATTTAAACTACAGGCAATCTTTTTAACACATGGGCATTATGATCATATCGGTGCCGTAAAAGAATTAAGGGATACGTTTCAGGTGCCGGTTTATGCCTCAAAGGAGGAAAATGAGCAGGTGCTGGGTAAATTACAGGTAAATTTATCTGCTATGTTTGGAGAGCCGGTAACGTTGCAGGCAGACGAAGTGCTGCGGGACGGACAAAAGATTGAGATAATAGGGACTACATTTACCTGTATTTTAACACCTGGACATACGGCAGGGGGGATGTGTTATTATAATGAGGAACTGCAGTCAGTAATAGCAGGAGACACTCTGTTTTGTGGCAGTGTGGGAAGAACGGATTTTCCTACAGGAAACGGAACCGTATTATTAAATTCCATACATGAGAAATTATTTACGCTTCCCGATGAGACAAAGGTATTTCCAGGTCATATGGATAGTACAACCATTGCGTGGGAGAAAGAACATAATATGGCCTGCAGTATTTAGTAATATACCATAAGGACACATAAGGGAAAAAGAACATTAAAACCGTCCTCCAGACTAAAGGAATTACAAAAATGATATACTTAAATCAAAATGCTGAAATTTATAACAATGATATAAGAGCCATGCTTCAGGCTTTCTTTGATAATGAAAAGGTGATACTTGATAAAGAGGGAACCCGATTATCTCTGACAGTGGAATATACAGTGGATTCTGATGTAGAAACACAGGTAGAAAGTGGCGGATATGTTACATTTACTTTAGAAGATCAGGAGGGTTACCATAAAAGTAAGACAGTAGTCATTGATTTTTTTAATAAAAAGATTGCAAGGAATCCGTTAAAGGCAGCACTCTACCGCATGCTTTCCGGGTATACCAGAAAGGAGCTTCCGTGGGGGAGTCTTACGGGAGTGCGGCCGACTAAAATTGCAACGCAGATGTTAGAGGATGGTGTAAATGAGGAGGCAATACATAGAGTCTATACGGATACTTACTTAACGATTCCTCAAAAAGCGGATATTTGTATCGAAGTGGCAAAAAAGGAGCAGCAGATATTCCGGGATTTTCATTATGAAGAGGAATATTGTATCTATATAGGAATTCCCTTTTGCCCTACAAGATGCCTGTATTGTTCTTTTACCTCCTATCCGATAGCGGTTTATAAGGATAAGGTGGAGGACTATCTGCAGGCACTTTATAAGGAAATGGAATTTGTGGCAGGGTCTCCTGTTTACCAGAACAAGCGGTTAGCTGCCGTTTATATTGGAGGCGGAACGCCGAGCACACTGTCGGCAGGACAATTGACTGCTTTGATTACGAAGCTTAAGCAGATTTTTCCTATGCAGCATGTCAGAGAGTTTTGTGTGGAATGCGGCAGACCGGACAGCATTACGATGGAGAAGCTGGAAGCTTTAAAGAAAATGGGTGTGGATCGTATCAGTATCAACCCCCAGACCATGTCCGATGATACGCTTTTACTGATTGGGCGAGCCCACACAGTGGAACAGACAAAAAATGCGTTTTTACTGGCAAGAAATGCAGGATTTTCCAATATTAATATGGACATGATTGTGGGACTGCCGGGAGAATCCATTGAGGATGTAAGGCATACCCTTTCCGAGATTAAGGAACTGTCCCCTGACAGCCTTACGGTACATTCTCTGGCAATTAAGCGGGCAGCGGATTTGAATATAGAGATGGAGCGTTACCACAAACTGGTGAAGGGGAGTACCAATGAAATGCTGCTGGAAGTTGACCAATGTGCCAGAGAGCTTGGTTTGTTTCCGTATTATTTGTACCGACAGAAAAATATTCCGGGAAAGCTTGAAAACATAGGGTATGCAGCGGCCGGAAAGGAATGTGCATATAATATCTTAATTATGGAGGAGAAAATGGATATTCTTGCAATGGGTGCAGGAGCTTCTTCCAAATTTGTCTTTCATAAGGAAAACCGTATTGAGCGGGTAGAGAATGTGAAAAATGTAGATGAATATATAGGACGTATTGACGAGATGATCGAGCGGAAGAAGAGAATGTTTGCAGCTTTTGAATGATATGCGTTAAGGCTTTATAGAACAGGACTTTGAAAAAGATATAGGTAATTGCGAAACTCTGTTTTCGTTACCGACCGCCTCACAATATAGACAATATCAACACTGGGCACGAGCCAAGGCATACCTTCA
>CAJUBR010000036.1 GCA_910584695.1 uncultured Lachnospiraceae bacterium | reverse complement strand
ATTGTCTATATTGCACAACTAGATTTTGAAAATAGGGAGTTTCGCAATTACCTATTTTCGATTTATTTAAAAAGGAGAGCATTCATGGACACTCAGACTTTAAAAACTTTTCTTCTGCTGGCAAAATTAAAAAACTTCACCAGAACTGCCGAACAGTTATATATTGCACAGTCAACCGTTACCAACCGGATTGCTGATTTAGAAACAGAATTAGGGAAACCACTTTTTATTAGAGACAAGAGAAATGTGTCATTGACCGAAGAGGGAATTCGATTCGAAGATTATGCAAAAAGAATGATTGCATTGGAGGAAGCCGCCTTTTTGGATATCCATTCCGTCAGGCAGTATTCCCATACCTTCCACATCGGAACCACCAATACAATCTATGAGTGTTATTTATATCTAAAAATAAAAGAATGGATAAAAAACCATCCCGATGATGCATTAAAAATCACCATCGGCCATTCCGCCTATCTGCTGCAGGCATTGCAGGATGGCATTATGGATACTGTATATTCCTATCTTCCCCTTTACAAAAAAGGCTTTTCCTGCGAGGTCTTTGCCGTAGACGAATTAATTCTTGTAACCAATACTGCCAACACTCTCTGCAAAAATGGAATCCGAAAAGAAGAACTGGCAGACTCCAGATATCTATTCTGCAATTTTGCATTACAGGAGGTTGGCAGTTTTATCCGGGAATTATTCCCACCCCATTATTCCTTTCAATTTGAAATCGATAACAGCACAAAACTCATACCCTATCTGCTCGATTTAGACGGTATCAGTTTTCTTCCGGAAAGTCTGGCAAAACCTTATCTGGAAAATGGAACACTTGTGAAAATACCACTTTTAGATTTTGAGGCACCAAAGATTAGCTGCTATAAAGTCAGCTCCTCCGTTTCCTGACAACTTAGGAAACCGTTGGTTCCACAGGGAGCACCAGCTTCACTCCAAATCCGCCATAACTGCTATGTCCAATGATGGTTTCCCCCTTATGGGAAACCATCACCTGTTTCACAATCAGTAATCCCAGACCATGTCTTTGTGTCGTGATATTTTCATCACATACCATATAATGTGGTGCGTGATTTAATTTTTTTATCTGTTCATCGGAAACCCCTATACCATCATCCTCTACACAGATCACACATTTTCCCTGTTCCTCCGTTACCGATACATAAATGGTACACCCTTCTTCATTATGATTGATACAGTTCTGAATCAGATTGCATACTGCCCGCTTTAACAGTTCCTTATCTGCACTCACTATGCACCTGCCAAAAGTGTCCTCTGTTAACCATTTTATCGGATAGCAGTTTTCAATATCCATATTGATAAAATCCACAACCACCTGTCTCACAAGGGCAACTGCATTTTCTTTACTGGTTTTTACCGGCTGCATATTGTACTCAAGCTTAGATGCGAGATTTAAATCATTAATTAGATTTTTGATTCTTTTGCTCTGTTTTAAAATAGCACCTGCCTTATTACGTTCCTTCTCCGTCAGATGGGAATCCTGCTCCAACTGTCCTGCATACCCCATCACCATGGATAACGGAGTACGGATATCATGGGAGACTCCTGCAATCCAGTTTGCCCTTGCAGTTTCTTTTTTCTTTAACTGGTATTTCTGGGACTGGAGCACCTGAGAAGTCTGATTTACCTTTGATGCAAGGTCCGACAATACCCCTCTTTCTCTTACATGAACCGGATTTCCGGTAGGCAATGCCTGTATACCCTCTGCAATGGGTCTAACCGACTTTAAAAGTCCCGCATTGGTTACTACATAGATAAGAAAAATCAAAGCGATATTGCATCCAACCATAGCCAAAATCGTCCGGGGCAGATGTGCAATAAAATCATAATCCCAGCTCGGATACATTTCCTTCCAGTATCGGTCCTTGGGATATCCCAGAACAACGAGTCCCCCCTCTGCTCCACCTGTAAATGTCGGATAATCCTTTACATATCCTCTTGTAAGAAATGCGATTTCTGAAATGGAATATTCCATCGGTATTTCCGCCGGAAGATTCTCCGTATGCCAGAGAACTTTATGCGTATCATTATCAATATAAATTGCCCATATATTTTCTCTTTTTAATTCTTCCATCCGGTCTTCCGATAAAATATACCCGTTTTCCGTTTTCTGTAATCCTTCCGCAGTCTCCACTGCCGTTGTCCATGGAGACCTTCCCCCGGTCTGTTTCGAAGCAATCTTGGCTGCCACTACAATATTTAATATAATAATTAATATGGAACTAACTAGCAAAATACCGGTAAACCGCCTAATTAATTTTAAAATACTTTTCATAGCAATCCTCCGCCTTTCTGCCCGTTATTCATTCCGGTTTTCTTCTATCACCAGCTTATATCCCAAGCCCTTTACTGTGATCAAAGATACTGGTTTTGAGGGGTTTTTTTCAATCTTTTCACGAATGCGGCGTACATGTGCCATTAGGGAATTTTCATATCCATAAGGGTTATCCCCCCATGCCGCCTCACAAAGTACATCAATCGTTACGATACGTCCTGCATTACGGCAAAGAACAGACAGCAGGGTAAACTCTTTCGCTGTCAGGGCTATGTGCTCCCCATTTTTTATTACCTCTGCCCGTTCAAAATCAACTTCACTGTCCTTTAGCTTTACCAGCGGATTCTCCTCTTTATAGCTTCGGCGTAAAATTGCCATAATCCGGAAAATCAGCTCCTTAGGAAGAAACGGTTTTACTACATAATCATCCGCCCCTAAGCCAAATCCTTTAAACTTATCTTCCTCCTCACCACAGGCAGTTAAAAACAATACTGGATAATCTGCTTTGCTTTTCAACTGCTTCATAAGGGAAAATCCGTCTCCGTCAGGAAGCATCACATCTAAAACTGCCAGCTCCGGACAAAATTCATCTGCAATCGTAACAGCCTCTTTTACATTTCCCGCTGTCCTTACATTAAAAAATCCATTTTCCTCTAAAATAGATACCACCATATCCAGCAGCTCCTGCTCATCATCCACAATTAAAATCCGTTTCTTCTTTAAATATTCATTCTCCATCATGCACTTTCCCCCGTTGAAATTTTTTTCATTATATCACAATGAAGCTCGCTGATGCTCGCGTAGGTTATCAACCTTCGCCTTGCTCCGGTTGGTAACATTATATCACAATGAAGCTCGCTAATGCTCGCGTAGGTTATCAACCTTCGCTTTGCTTCGGTTGGTAACATTATACCACAAAATAATCCCTACAATTCTTTTCTAAAAAAATGTAAGGTAAATGTAAGGTAGCCGAAAGGTTATTGCAAAGTAATTTTTGTAGACTAGTTACAAAAGAAAGGAGAACAAACATATGAATATCATTGAAACAGAAAATTTAAGTAAAACGTATTCCGGTTTCACTGCGGTTTCCAATATTAATCTTCATATTCCAAAGGGAACTGTATACGGTTTTTTAGGACCAAACGGTGCCGGAAAATCTACAACTATGAAAATGTTTTTAGGGCTTACCAAACCAACAAGCGGTAATTTCCATATCAACGGCAAAAAATATCCCGAAAACCGGGTTTCTATTTTAAAAGAAACCGGTTCTTTCATTGAAGCCCCTGCTTTCTATGGAAATTTAACCGGTAAAGAAAACCTGGAAATCATACAAAAAATCCTGGGGCTTCCAAAATCTGCGGTATCAGAAGCACTAGAGCTTGTAGGACTGACCGAATTCAAAAACCGTCTTGCAAAGAAGTACTCTCTGGGTATGAAACAGCGGCTGGGACTTGCCGGTGCACTAATCGGAAGACCACCCATTTTAATACTGGATGAACCCACTAATGGACTGGACCCTGTAGGTATCCATGAAATTCGTACGCTGATCCGTTCCTTACCGGAGCAATATGACTGTACCGTTCTCGTATCCTCTCATCTGCTTTCAGAAGTTGAGTTAATGGCAGACAACATCGGTATCCTGAACCACGGTCATCTGTTATTTGAAGGAAGTCTAGCAGAATTAAAAGAGAATGCAGCATTTCAGGGATACCCTACCGACAATCTGGAAGATACCTTCCTTGCCATGATAAACGAAGATAACCAGCAAAGGAGTTGCGTAAAATGAGTATTCTTTTAGAATGTAAAAAAATGAAAAAAACCGGGTTTTACCCTGCATTTATTGTCGGAGGAATCCTTGCCTCCTGTCTGCCGGTTATCAATATGGCTGTCCGTTCCGAAATATTTACCGGTTTGCAGCAGCCTCCACTCCAGATTTTGTTAAATGAAAACTGGGCTATGATGGCCATGCTAAATATTCTGCTCATCCTATCCGGTGCCTGTATTATGTACCATACAGAAAATGCGGAGCGTGCACTACAAAAAATGCAGACCCTTCCGATTCGGGAAAGTAGTATGTTTTTTGCTAAATTTATACTTATGATTGGTATGAGCATCGTAGTCTTAGCCACGGAAGCCATAAGCTTTTTATTTTGTTCCCTCCACTGGTTTCACACCTACGATGGTTTGTATACCGACCTTTTAAAAAATTTTGCATATTTTTTTATACTTTTGCTGCCTGCCATATTGCTGTCGCTGGCAATTTCCTCAGCATGCAGTAATATGTGGATTTCTCTTGGAATTGGAGTCGTATGTTTTTTTGCGGCAACCATGATTACATCCACAAGTCATTTTATTCTACAGATATTCCCATTTTGCCTGCCACTCCGGATACTTACCGAGTCTACGGAGCAAACAGTGATACACTTTCTAGTTGCTTCCGTTTTGGAATTACTGGCTGTGGGAATTGCAGAGCTTTCATTTTTACGAATTAGAAAAGCTCTGGTTTAAGGAGGTCTAACATGAATTTTTTAGTATTAACAGGCGTGGAATTTAAAAAAATACGCCGTTCCAAAATATTACTCATTTTACTTGCTGCCACAGTTATTCTCTGGATTCCATCTATCCTTAACGCTGATTTGAATTTTAAAATGCAGGCAGAAGGGATTTCTCCGGAAAATAATTTTCTGATACAGGGATTCCTTGGAATGACCTGGTTTATGTATCCTGCAAGTATGGTGGTCAGTACGGTACTGCTGATACAGACAGAACGGGGCAATAAAGGAATCCTTAAAATGCTTGCACTGCCAGTAAACACATTAAAACTTTGTCTGGCAAAGTTCTTGATACTCCTTGCACTGGGTGCCACACAGATTCTAATGATGACCGGCATGTATTTTATCAGTGCCGCCATTGCAGCTCAGACACAGCATTATCCTTTTATACTTTCTCCGTTATTTGTAATGAAGGAGGCAGGGCTTGTATATCTTTCCTCTATTCCAATGCTTGCATTTTTCTGGATGACAGCAGTATGTATCCAAACACCAATATTTTCAATAGGTATTGGACTTGCCTCCATCGTACCCTCTGTACTGATCATAAATACAAAAGCATGGTTTTGCTATCCGATGAGTTATTCGTTCTATGTGCTCACATCTGAATATGGAAAACTCGCGTCCCACATTTTAACATCGGATATTGAACTGGTGCCATGGATACCTGTTGCCGCTATATTTACCTGTTTTTGTTTAACTATTTCCTGCCTCTTTTTTGGGCAGCACGAAAGGAGATAATTACTATGATAAAAAAATTCTTAATTACAATTGCAGTCATTTATTTGTGTATCTTTATGTTCCATCCGTTTTGGGGACATAAGAAAATGAAAGGAGTTAAGCAGCATGAAAAATAAAATCCTTACCCTGGTCAGTACTATTATGCTATTTATACCGTGGACGATTCTCCCTTTACGGACAAATCAATGGGCATTGGAATCCCCCACAGCGGAAATCATGATTTCCTGTTATGCTGCATTTATGATATTCAGTGGAATCTTCACTATTATTTCTTATGTGAAAGCCAAAGCACAGAATCATCTGATGAAGGTCTGCCTGATTATAAACAGCCTTTACATGGCTGGCGGTGCTGCCGCTTTTGCAATGATGTTGATACAATAAAAGAATGCTGGTACAATGAATAATACGTTGTACCAGCAGTTAAAACCATCAGCAAAATCAAGAAAAAATGCCTTATCTATAAATAATGTCATCTCTTCCCGGACCATTGGAAACCATCGTAATAGGAAATCCAATCTGTTCCTCAATAAACTCGATATAGTTCCGGCAGTTTTCCGGAAGTTCTTCATATTTTGTAATCCCTCTGATATCACTCTTCCATCCCGGAAGTGTTTTAAGAATCGGTTTTGCCTTCTCTAATTTACCGGTTGTCGGGAAATCTGTCGTGACTTCACCGTCTACCTCGTATCCTACACACACCGGAATCTCATCCAAGTATCCTAATACATCAAGAACCGTAAATGCCACATCCGTAGTTCCCTGAATGCGGCAGCCATACTTGGATGCAACACAGTCAAACCATCCCATTCTCCTCGGTCTTCCTGTAGTAGCACCGAACTCTCCGCCATCGCCGCCGCGGCGTCTTAACTCATCTGCCTCTTCTCCAAATATCTCACTTACAAATGCACCGGCACCCACTGCAGAAGAGTATGCCTTCACTACAGTGATAATCTTCTTAATTTCATACGGCGGAATCCCTGCACCGATTGCACCATAAGCAGCCAGTGTTGAAGAAGATGTTACCATCGGATAAATCCCATGATCCGGGTCCTTTAGGGAACCAAGCTGACCTTCCAATAAAATATTCTTACCTTCTTTTATTGCCTGATACAGATAAGCAGACACATCACATACATAAGGCTCTACCATTTCCTTATATTCCATCATGGTATTAAATAATTCGTCTACATTCAAAGCCGGCTTATGATATAAATGCTCTAATAAAACATTTTTTTGAACCGCTACACGCTCCAACTTTTCTCTTAATGTCTTCTCGTCAAATAATTCATTTACCTGAAAACCTATTTTTGCATATTTATCTGAATAAAATGGTGCAATTCCGGACTTTGTAGACCCAAAGGATTTACCGCCAAGTCTTTCCTCCTCGTATTCATCAAAGAGAATATGATACGGCATTACAATCTGTGCCCTGTCAGACACTAAAATCTTTGGCATCGGAACATCTCTGTCCACAATCTCCTTTACCTCTTTAAATAAAACCGGTATATTTAATGCAACACCGTTTCCTATAATACTGGTAGTATGATCATAAAATACCCCGGAAGGTAATGTATGCAATGCAAATTTACCATAATCATTTACGATAGTGTGGCCTGCATTTGCACCACCCTGGAATCTGACAATAATATCAGCTTCCTTACTTAACATATCAGTAATCTTTCCTTTTCCTTCGTCTCCCCAGTTTGCTCCAACTACTGCTTTTACCATTTGCCTAACCCTTTCTTTTTGTATCAGTTTATAAATAAATACAATCCTTTATTTACCTACAGTATACAATCCCTTTACTCATAAGTAAAATTAATATTTCTGATATCTTATATAATCCTCGATTATGCCAAGAAAAATACATCTGTTACATTTCATGTGCTCTCTTTTCGATATAAGTTCTGATCAGTGCCTTCTCTTTATTCGTTTCAATGGGTTCCAGTACAATACGACCATTTTCTTTTCCATAAGCACATGCATATAACGCTACCTGCTCTCCCGTTGCTTGTTTTGCATTCTCCACTTCCGTATAGATTAGGTATCGCTGTCCGTTTTCAGGATTCTCCACTACACTTAACCCAATATACGTAATCTCTTCTCCGTTTTCATTTGTTAATTTGAATGTGTTATTTAACTCCATCTTGAACCTCCAATAATTCTTTTAATCTCTCTGCCGCTGCTGACATAGTTGAGCGTTGATCAACAATTAAGCACATATCCCGTTCTGGAATGGAAGCCTTAAAATCCAACTGGATCAAATCTCCCTTTTCTATTTGTTTTTTTGCAAAATCTTCTACAATGCATCCAATTCCCAGATTACGCATAGCAAACTGTACAATCATATCACTAGTTGCCAGTTCAAATTCCGGAGTAATGATTACCCCGTTATTTTCTAAATAACGATCTACATATTTTCTTGTACTGGTATCCTCCTCCAGACATATGAGGGGCAGTTTTTCCAACTCCCGGTAATCCAGCTTTCTCCCCTCTAAATACTGAAATTTCTCTCCTGCCACAAAGATATCCTGTATCTTCCGGACACAAAAGCATTCAAACCGGCAATCCGCTTCTAACGGTCCGGTCACCACTCCAAAATCAATACGCCCCTGATTCAAATGCTGGATTGTCTGTGGTGTGGGAGCATTGGTAACCGTAACCTTAATTTCTGGATACAACTGGTGAAACTGTTCCAAAAACGGTAACAGATAAAACTGCAGGGTCATGTCACTTGCACCGATTCGGACTTCTCCATATTCCAGATTTATCATTTTAGCAAGCTGTTTTTCTCCCTCTAAAATTGCCTCATAACCGCTCCCCACATAAGAATATAGTAATGCTCCTGCACGGGTTAAGCTGACCCCTCTCGCACATCTGGTAAAAAGTGCCGTTCCCAGTCCCTGTTCCAACTGCCTGACTGCCTGAGAGACCGCCGGCTGTGATATACAAAGTTTTCTGGCTGCACCAGTTATACTAAGCTCGGTGGCTACATAATAAAAAATCTTATAATATTCCAGATTCATATTCATATTACTGCTCCCTGTTTTTGTAACCGTTTTGCAAGGAAACGTCAACTGCATGCTTACCTGTTATTCCTTCCTGTAACTAATTGCAACACGGCTAAGGAACTGTTTGTAAAGTTCAAATCTTTTCAAACACTTCCCCGATTTTTTCATTTATTATCAAATCTGCATTTACCTCTTTGTTCGTCTTATCCATATTAATGACAATTAAATGCTTTCCTCTGAAATAATCTATAAAACCTGCTGCCGGATACACTGCCAATGAAGTACCTCCAATAATTAAAACCTCTGCATTTCGGATATATGCAGCAGCCTTCTCCATAGTTTCATAATCCAATCCCTCTTCATATAAAACCACATCTGGTTTTACGGTTCCCCCACAATCGCATTTTGGTACTCCCTCTGTCTCTACAATATACTCCACGGGATAAAACTTATGGCACTTTTCACAGTAATTCCGGTGAACGCTTCCATGCAGTTCCATCACTTCCTTACTTCCCGCTGCATAATGAAGTCCATCAATATTCTGGGTAATCACTGCTTTTACCTTTCCGTCTTTTTCAAGCTGTGCAAGCTTTCTATGTGCCGCATTTGGCTTTGCCTCTAGTGCAATCATCTTATTTCTGTAAAAGTCAAAAAATTCTTTTGGATGGCTGCAGTAAAAACTATGGCTCACCATAACCTCCGGCGGATATTTATATTTCTGATTATATAATCCATCCACACTGCGAAAATCAGGAATTCCGCTTTCTGTGGATACACCTGCACCTCCGAAAAAAACAATATTGCTGCTTTTTGCTGTAATCCGTTTTAATTCCTCAATTTTCTCTCCTGAATCTTCATGCAACATTCTGTTTCCCTCCACTTTTATTCCCGCGAGCAATGAGTCAAGCGGATATTCCCGCATATCCATTTGACGAATGCCGCGAGGGTCAAATACCCCGCAGCTCTGCTGCGTTGGAAATTTGATGCCCCGTAGCTTGCTGCGGGGTTATTGACTACAAATTATCCACATTCTAAACCTTCCTGCACAATTTTGACAATTGCTGCCAGTGCCTCCTTTTCATCTGTCCCCTCACAGATGATCTCAATTTCGTCTCCACTCTGCACTCTTGCAGCCAATATGCCCAATACACTTTTTGCATTTGCCGTACTGTTTCCCTTTTTAATTTGTATCTTCGATTGATACTTTAAACTAATTTCACATAACTTTCCTGCTGGGCGCAAATGCAGACCGGAAGGTTCCGCAATTATAACCTTCTGTGTTACCATATTTACCCCTCCTATTACAAAATGCTTATTCCTCCTGTGTTATTTCCATTTCTACCGTCAATGTATCTAACAACTGGATACCGCTAAACTCTTTAAAATTAACTGTAAATGTATATGTTCCCTCTGTATACCCCGTTACATTAATGCTTGGAATTAGATTCGCAATCTTCAAATTTTCCAAATCCCCTTTTAACCCTCTTACCTTTAATGTATATGCCTCCCCGCTCTTATAGGTATACGAAAAACCCCCCCGCTTTCCAACAATATTGATGTCGTCTGCTCGAATGGTCATCTTTTTCTCTTTTACTTCTTCAATCATAACCTTAATCATAATATCTACAGTATCATCTGCAAGTGCTATTCCGCTTGGCAGATAATCCAGAATATGAACAGAAGTTTCCAAATCCTTATCACAGTCTGATATATCAATATCATCAATTACAATCTCATCCACCTTTGCCAGATCCTCTGCTTCACCTACTACCAGAATACTGCTTGGCTGATAATCAATTCCCGCACTGGCATATCCTTCCTTCGGCTCACCGATTGTCTTTACCTTAACTGCAAGTTCCTTTGTAGGAAGAACCTCGACAAAAGCCTCAATCTCTTTTTCATCATAGGAAAATTTAGCAGCGTCAATTTCTTTTCCGTTTTTGTCTAAAAACTGTGGCGTTGCATAAGCCGACAGACTGTGTTCCGCATCTTTCACATTTACATCCACCACAACCTCTTCAATTGTGTTCACAACACTTTCCGCCCCTTCTACAATAAGCAGATTCGGAGTTGCTGTCTTATTTCGGATTGCAAAGCCTTCTGCTACATCGGCATTTGCTCTTACTGTAATAGGAAGCTGCTTCTCTATCTTATCTTCTACGGCGATTACTACCGAGTCATTTGTGTAAGAAATCGTTAAATCCCTTGCAATATAACTGCTTACTGCGGATATCTCCACTTTAACTGCATCCGTGACTGACATTTTAGATAAATCCGCTACTGCCTTAAAATCATCACTGGTCAGCTTCTCAACGACCTTCCGCCTTCCTTTCACTACAATATCTATCATTGTTCCATCCGGAACTTCATATACCTTATTCTTCTCTGTAATTGCTTCTCCGTTAATAAACTCAATTTCAATTCCCGAAATCTGTTTTGTAGTCTTATAATCATCTACATTCGCCACAATAATCCAGATGACAATTGCAATAACGAGAGACAAAATCTTCATCCCCAAATGATCAAGAATTTTATTTTTCATGTTTACCAAGACCTTTCCACCACTTCATTTTTCTGGTAATTGGTTCATTTTTGCTAAGCTCCTCCACCTGACTTACAAAATTATCCTTCGTTAAATTCCTAATAATCGTTCCATTATGTGCAATGGAAACAGCCCCGGTTTCTTCTGATACAATGACCGTTATACTATCCGATACTTCGCTTACACCAATTGCCGCACGGTGTCTGGTCCCCAATGATTTACTAATGTCCATATTATCGGATAACGGCAGATAACAGGTTGCACTGACAATCCGTTTATTCCGAATCAAAACCGCACCGTCATGCAAAGGTGTATTATGCTCAAATATATTAATCAAAAGCTGGCTTGACACTTCTGCATCAAGTACAATTCCGGTTCTCTCATAATCACCCAGACGAACCTCCTGTTCAATCACGATCAATGCTCCTGTCTTTACCTCTGACATAGCATACGCCGCTTTTGATATTTCATTTAAAACCTTTTTATTAATCTTTTTGCCATTCTTTTCATCATCCACTGAAAAAAAGGAGGATACAAAATTCTTTCTTCCTAATTGTTCCAATGCTCTCCTAAATTCGGGCTGAAAAATGATAATCACTGCAATAACACCTACGCTAATCGTATTTTTCATAATCCACAGAATTGTACTGAATTGAAAAATCATGGCGATTCCGGCAAACAACATCAGAACAAGAATTCCCTTTATCAGGGTCCATGCACGCGTTGATTTAAACCACATCATAATATGATATAACAAAAATGTTATAATAATAATTTCTATTAAATCTGTAATTGTAATTCTAGGGATATAGAACCAGTCAAAATAAGTTCCGAAATAATTTATAATTTGTTCCAATTGTTTTCCATCTCCATTTAATTATGCATTTTGGAATTAATATGCTTCACATTTTTATTTGATTCCGCAACCGATAATTTCGGAATCGCCTTTACATAATAATAGTAGTCATCATCTTCAAATTGCAATAATTCCGCCTTTTGATAATCCACAATTCCCTTTCCAAACTGAATTACAACTGCAATAAAAATCCCCACCAGACTTCCAATAAGTATTGAACCGATTTCTACATCTATCTTTAGTGTTACACTTCCGACCAAAAATAAAACAACATTTAAAAATCCGCCGGTAAAAAATGCCACAATCCACGAATTTCCAAAAGACATTCTGTAAATCGCATAAGTCACCAGAATCACACATGCAAACACCACAATTGTCAAAAGCATCACCTTATTATGTAACAGCAGATCCATAATATACTGATATCCGGCAACGGAATCCTCCTCATCAGTAGAAGCTGCCAGTACATTTACCAGCTCTCCCAGACCGTTTCCATAATAATATAAAATCACTCCGAATGCTGCCGGTATAATTGCCGCCGGTCCTACCAGAAAACCAAGCATAATCGGTAACGCACACATTATATGACAGGAATAACATAATGGAACTAACAGTACGATCATTCCTGTCTTAGGAGAAAACCGCATATAGCCGCAATAAAAAACTAATATTACCGCAAGTGCCACAAGTCCCACATCCAAAGAAACTTTCACCGAATGTAACACAATCATAACACCCCCGATTCCGGTCATAATCTCAAGGGGCACAAAAGCACAAAGGCAGGATAGTAAAAATAGCAGCAATCCGTTCTTTAATAACGGCATATAGCCAAACTGACTATTTAATGAAAAAAACAGCACGACTGCCAATAAAAATTTAAGAACGGGAGTGACAATATAATCGTAACGGCTGAAAAATGCTTTCAAATTATCCCTACAGGTCAATAAAATCGCCACCAGTGCCTACACCTCCCTTTGTCTTAACAGCATCTTTCTGTGCTGCCTCCTGTAATTTTTTCAGATTGTGATTATAAATAATAATATTAGATCTTGAATTTTCGTATCTTTTTGCGTATAAAATTCTGGCAATCAGCCAATACACAAAAATCCAAATACCATATATGACAAGCAGAACAAATACCAATTTCTTATAATCTACTTTTAAAATATTTGCCAAAATATAATCCATCTTATAAATAGCAGTCATTATAACAATCAACACATATGTTATTGTTGCAGCGACAATGGTTTTTAACACATTGATTCTAACATAATCGCCCTTATAAAAATTGTTGATCGGAATCTCTCTTTTCCCATCTCTCTTTTCATAAATCGCAATTTTACTCATAAGCTTGACCTTTTCTTCCCGAACCATATTCTCACCATCCCGTCATTTTACATAAATTATATAAAAGCAAACTAAACTTATTTGCACACAATACAGCTATCATAATTTAGTTTACCTCATACGCTTCTATTTTTCAAGGATTTCTTGCTTGTATTAGGTAAGAATAGGCAAACAAAGCTGTCATACTCAGAAAAAACACCTTGACAGGATAAAAAAATACACAAACATACAACGGCATTCAGAACATCAGCCGAGTATGTTTGTGCATGTCTGTGCTTTTTTATTCTTTTTGATTTAAAACATTGTATAGTACGCCAAACCCATTTTCGTACATCTTAAAATCTTTTATCATCCTATCATTTTTTGCGTGTTCTTACGTCAAATGCCACTGCAATAATAAAGATCAATCCTTTTACTACATACTGATAAGAGATATCAATCCCCATCAGATTCATACCGTTTGTCAAGGACATGATAACCAAAGCACCGATAATCGTATTTGTAACACGACCGACACCACCACTGACCGCAACACCGCCAATGTAAGATGAGGCAATCGCATCCAGCTCAAATCCAACACCGGCTGTCGGCGTTGCAGACTGTAATCTGGAAGTATACAGCACACCACCTAATGCCGCCATTACGCTTACAGAACAAAAAGCAAATAACGTAACTCGTTTTACATTGATACCTGATAATTCGGCTGCCTGTGCATTACCGCCAATCCCATAGATTGCACGACCAAGCTTTGTCTTATTCAGCATATAATTATAAATAAATAATACCACTCCGACAATAACAGCCGTCCAAGGAAGTCCCTGGTAACTGGCAAGTATCCACATCACGATCAGGATCACTGCAGATAAGGCAATTAATTTGAATGAAAATACCGGAGCAGATGAAACATCAAAGTTATATTTTACTTTATTCTTCCTACTCTTAATCTGCGTATAGATCATAGCAATCACCATGATCACAGCAATCAGCATCGTCACCTTATGAAACCCTTCACCCGGTGCAATATCCGGGATAAATCCATTGGATAATGCGTTAAACCCTTTGTTCGGAATGATAATCGTACCAGTCTCCTGAAGAGAAAGATTTAACAGTCCACGGAAAATAAACATTCCTGCCAGAGTCGTAACAAATGCTGGAACTCCCACTCTTGTCACCAAAAGCCCTTGATATAAACCAATTAAAAGACCGAGTACCAATACAACTAAAATTGCTACCCATTCATTTACGTTGTACTTCGTCATCAAGATTGCTGCAATCGCACCACAGAAGCCTGCAACATAGCCTACTGATAAATCAATATGTGAAATAATCAGAATTAAAGTCATACCGATTGCCATTACTGCCACATATCCTGCCTGATTAATCAAATTTGCAATATTTCTTGCCTGAAGAAATCCGCCGTTGGTCTGTATTGCAAAAAATATCATAATACAGACTAATGCAATATACATCATGTAATCACGTATATTTGTCTTCGCCATAGTGACAATTTCCTGTCCCAGACTGACTTTTTGTTTTGTTTCGCCCATATCTACTACCTCCTATGATTTAATCGCCATTGCCATGACTTTTTCTTCACTCGCATCCTCCACAAGCATCTCACCCGTAATCGTTCCTTCCGACATAACATACAAACGGTCACTCATGCCCAGAACCTCTGGAAGCTCCGAAGAAATCATAATAATACTCATCCCTTCATCTACCAGCTTATTCATCAATGAATAGATCTCATATTTTGCTCCGACATCAATTCCCCTGGTAGGCTCATCTAAAATCAACACTTGTGGCTTTGCAAACATCCACTTTGCAATCTGAACCTTCTGCTGGTTACCACCGCTTAAGTTTCCGACTTTTTGTTCAATCGAAGGTGCTTTGATATTAATTGATTTTTTGTAACTATTTGCCACATTAATCTCTTCATTTTCATTAATTGCTATTTTTTCGACCAATGCCTCCAGATTTGCAATCGTAGTATTATAACGGATATCCTGCATTAATATCAAACCGTTTCCTTTCCGGTCCTCTGTTACATATGCAAGCCCGGCTTTAATCGCTTCCTTCGGATGTTTAAAATGTACCTTCTCACCGCTTAAAAATAATTCTCCTGCCGTCAGTTTATACCCGGTTGGATTCCCAAACATACTAAGTGCAAGTTCCGTCCGGCCGGCTCCCATTAACCCCTGAATTCCAACTATTTCACCTTTTCGTACATTAATATTCACATTATGTAAGATCTCCCGGTCCTTAACAGGATCAAACACGGTCCAATCTTTTAATTCCAGTGCCACATCTCCAAATTCATGTTTCTCACGTTTCGGATAGATATTATCCATCTCACGCCCTACCATGTATTTTATAATCTCCGCTTCTTCAATCTTTCGCTCGTTTGCATCCAAAGAACATATAGTTGCTCCATCCCGAAGAACCGTAATCGTATCCGCAATTGCAGTAATCTCTCGTAATTTGTGAGAAATCATAATACAGGTTACCCCCTGCTCCTTCAATTCCCGAATTAGCTTTAGCAGATTCTGGCTGTCATCTTCATTCAGTGATGCCGTCGGCTCATCCAAAATCAATAATTTAACATTCTTGCTTAATGCCTTTGCAATCTCCACCAACTGTTGGTTACCGACGCCAAGCTCCTTTACCTTCATAGACGGATCTGCCTTTAGGCCCACCTTTTTCAACATCTCAGTTGCCTGTACAATGGTTTCATTCCAGTCAATATTCCTTCCCTTCAGTATCTCATGCCCAAAAAAGATATTTTCATATATACTGAGTTCTGGAATCAAAGCAAGCTCCTGATAAATGATAACAATTCCCTTTTCCTCACTATCTGAAATTTTCCTAAAATTCTGAACTTCCCCATTATATACAATATCACCGAAATACGTGCCATGAGGATAAACTCCGGATAACACTTTCATTAACGTGGATTTTCCCGCACCATTTTCTCCTACCAGACAATGAATCTCTCCACGTTTTACTTTGAAATTGACATTATCCAGTGCTTTTACTCCCGGAAACTCTTTTGTAATCTGCTTCATTTCCAGTATATAATCACTCATAGGAAACCTCCCTTCATAGAAACACCGGCTTTTTTCAAAGCCGGTGCCTCTAAAATTATCTCTTCCTTACTCTAAGCCTGTGAATTCAGAGGCTTCATAATATCCAGAATCAATTAATGCTTCTTTCACGTTGTCTTTCGTTACTACAACGATTGCTGTCTGCTTTGCAGGAACATCAATCTTTTCGTTATTGTATGAGGAATCGGTTGCCGGCTCTTTTCCATCCAGAATGTCAACTGCCATTGCTACAGAATCTGCTGCCAATGTTCTTGTATCCTTAAATACTGTCATGGACTGCTTGCCATCAATAATGTACTGAACAGATGCCATTTCGGAATCCTGTCCGGTAATCACATATTTGGTAATATCCTTATCTGTTGCAAATACGTCAGCGATAGAACGAGAAGTTCCGTCATTTGGAGCTAAAACTAATACGTCTCCCTTCACATCTGCACTAGCAGCTGTTAAATGAGCTTCTGCTTTTGATTTTGCTACATTGAAATCCCAGTCTGTTGTAACCTGACCAATAATCGTACCAATTTCTTCTCTGGATAATTCTGCTTTATCCTTTAATGCCTCTGCTTCAGAAGAATTTGCAATCTTAAATGTACCATCTGCAATCTTTGGTTGAAGGACACTCCACGCACCCTCAAAGAAGATAAATGCGTTGTTATCCGTTGCTGCACCAGCATATAAATAAAGAGGAACGTTGCTTCCTGATGGTGCATTATCAATTAAGTACTGTCCCTGTGCAGCACCTACTGCAAAGCTATCAAATGTTACATAATAATCAACTGCGTCTGTACCTGTAATCAAACGATCATAAGCAATTACTTTAACTCCTGCATCTCTTGCTTCTTCTACTGCGGCAGATGCTGCGGCACCATCCTGTGCACAAATAATAAGTACTTTAATTCCCTTTGAAATCAATGTCTCCACGTTTGTCTTCTCTGTTGCGGAAGAACCCTGACTGAACAATACCTGATTGGTAAATCCGGCATCACCAAGAATCGTTTCAAACTGTTTCTGATCCTGTAACCATCTTGGCTCATCCTTGGTCGGTAATACAATACCAACCTGTACATCGCCACTATTTCCACCGTCTCCAGAGTCTGTTACATTGCTGTCAATATTGCTTGCGCCAGATCCGCCTGAGGCAACATCCTCACCGCCATTGCCACATCCTGTCACAAGCCCGACAACCATAATTGTTGCCAGTAACAAGCTTAATAATTTTTTCTTCATACGTTCTACCTCCATAAAAATTTATAGTGATTTCTTTGTCAAAATTATTATATCATCAAATCATCTGCAATAACTTGTTACTTGCTGTCAATTTTTGCTTTTTTCTTATTTATTTTTACTTCATTAGCACATTCTTGCTTTTTCATTGTCCTACACAAAAAAATGCTATTTTTCCTCTTTATATTCTGTTGGAGATAAACCAACATTTTTCTTAAAAGTACGGCTGAAATAATTCGCATCTGAATATCCCACTTCCATACAGATTTCTTTCATACTTTTCGAAGAATTCCGCAGCAGTTCTTTTGCCTTTTCTATTCTGACCGCAGTGAGATATTCTATAAAATTATTTCCCGTTCTCTTTTTAAATAATTTGCTGAAATAATATGGGCTAATCTGCAGATACTTCGATACCTCATCCAGTACAATATCCTTAGAATAATTCTGCTCAATATAAAGCTGTGCCTTTTTCACAATATCCACTGTACTCTGTTCCTTCTTGGTTAAAATATTATGGCACACCTCACTGATTTTTGTTTCAAACCATTCATATAGCTGTTGGTACGTCTGCATCCCCATAATATTTTCCAGGTATTGGCTCCGCATATTAAAACGGTATACCATTCCACCACTCTCAAATCCAATGGTCTCTGCCCGGAGTACAAATTCCAACACCTTTAATTTGATATCCATTACATTCTGACTGTGATTCTCCACCATCCAATCAAAAAAGCATTTTGCATAATAAATAGATTTGTTGAGATTCCCTTCTTCCACATTTTTAAATAGAAGATTCTCTGTTTCAATCGGATAATCATCCTCATAATTACAAAGAATCGGTAAATCATTCACATGTACAACCGAATCAGAACTATTATATGCCAGAGAACGCATTGCTTCATTATAAGACTCTGACAGGCTATGGATTTCATGAATTGCACCAATTCCCAGACGAAATTTTGCATCAAAAGTCTGCGAAAGTTCTCTGACCATCTTTCTCGCATTTTCAATAATACGAATACGGATTCCATATTCCTCATCCTGTGATGGAATATCCTGGGGTACAAAAGCAAGAATCATATTCCCCATCATTGCACCAACACAACAGTGGAAAAAAGCTTTCATGACATCTTTCATTTTTGTATATTCTTTTTGCAGACGGACACTGGTTCCAATCACATTTTCCATTCTTTCTTTATCCGACAGCTCTCCAAACTGTAAAGACATTAGATAACCCGCTTCCTCCTCAATTCCTAAAAGTGTACGGAAATTATCCAGTTCCTCTTTCCCATTATTCTGATAAAGCAGTGAATAAATGAATCCATTTTCAATAATTGGCGTAACAATCTCTAATTTTTCCTTATTTTCCAAATCTATACTGCGCTTATGCTTTTCTTCATCAACCCGCTGCATTGCGGTTCGAAGAATCTTAACAATCACATCTTTTTCGATTGGCTTGTTGATATAATCCAGTACTCCTATTCCGATAGCATCCTTTGCATAATCGAATTTCACATAAGCACTCACCACAATAAAAAGAATATGGGCATTATTCTTCCGAATTTCCCGCATTGCTTCAATCCCATTAATCCCCGGTATCTGAATATCCATAAAAACAATGTCCGGTCGGAAATATTCCGCCAGTTCAATTACCTTTCTTCCCGTCTTTGCAGATTCAATGATACATTCATCCTCAAAGTTTCGTTCAATAATGAACTTCAATGCATCAATAACAATGCTCTCATCATCTGCAATCATAATCTTATACATGTTCTTTCTCCTTATATGCCGTTGGAATATAAATTGCAACCTCCGTTCCCATATTATCGCCTACACTTGTAATCTCAATCACATCTTTATCATTATAAAATGTATGTAATCTTGTAATTACATTGTCCAATCCAATTCCTCTTCCTTCTTCTCTATCTGCTTTTTCCGGCTTTTTATTACTCAGAATCTTGTTAATCTGCTCCTGTGTCATTCCGATTCCATTATCACGCACGGATATTACGACATGATCCGATTCTCTTACCACCGTTAAGGTGATCTTTTTCTCCCATGTTATATCATGTAAACCATGTTTAATGCAATTTTCGACAATCGGCTGTAAGATCATACCTGGCATACTGATATTTAACAACTCATCTTCCACACATTTCTGATAATAAATTTCTCCGGCATACCGTACATTTAATATATAAATATAATCATCCACCAGTTCGATTTCCTCCGAAACGGTGGACAGACCATCGTTTTTCTTTACAATATAACGGAAAAAATCTGCCACTTTATGAATATACCGATATGTTTTATCTGCATCCTCCAACATTGCTAACTGTGCTCCAGCATTTAATGTATTAAACAAAAAATGTGGGTTAATCTGTGCCTGCAGATATCTTAACTGGGCATCTTTTAAATATGCTTCCATCAAAATAGTATTTTCCCTAAGTGCACTCTCTGCCTCCACACTTTTGCGGAGTTTTTCGATATAATCCTTCAGGCTGTTTACCATCTGATTAAATGCACGAATTACAATGCCAATTTCTGTCTGATTATTTGATTCAATTAACTGTACCTCCAGATTTCCCTTTCCCACTTCCTTTGCCGTTTGTGCCAAATCCAGCAACGGTCTGGTAATTCTCCTTATCAATACGATGATGAGACAAATATTTAAAAATCCTGTTAACATAAGAACCATACTGTACATCATTTCAGTAAAGCGGACAGAATCCAATAATTTATCATAGGTATCCGAATTATTACGAAATAAAGTACTATTTAAACTGTTGATACAGGTAACCAGATATCCAAACATCTCCTGTACCTCGTCGTAATATTCCTGATATCCCTCAATGTCTCGTTCTTTTTTGGCATTTAGTGCTTTATTCGCCACCTCTAAATAACTTTGTGACATATTACGGATATTTTTTTCCATAATTAAATCTGCCTGACCTATAATCTCATGATTCAGCGTTTCCAAAAGCTCCCTATACTCTTCCTCCCTGTTATAAAATTGATTCAAAGAATCTATGCTTCTGGTATTCAGATATTCTGTCACACAGGACTGAAGCTCATCGAGTTTTCCCCGGATCTCCATTAAATTTTTGTTACCCACATAAGTCTTATCTACATTTTCGATAATTGTATTCATATTGCTATACATATAAAGATTAACTAGAAATAACACAGAAAAGGTGAGCAAAAAGATACAAATAATCTGTGCTTGAAACGTCCATCTTCCTCTATTCATCTTTTATATACCTCTCTACATTCGCACTGGTGATCACAGTATCATCCACTATAATGTAATTATTCACCCTGCCTTTTTCAATGTAGTCATTCAAGGCATCTACACAAAGCACTCCGGTTTGCTCTGTATTTACATCAATCAAGGCTGCGATTCCTCCATCACGGACAGCCTTAAGTAAAGATTCCGACACGCAGGAACCAATAATTTTTACTTCTCCCTCCAGATTATAATCAATCAGAGACTGGTATACAAGTTTGGTATCTTTTTCATTCATACAAATCAAAATGTCAGGTCTTTTTTTCTCATCCAACAAAATTTCACTAATCTTATCAGATGAACTGTATTCCCCGGATATTTCCAACTGTTGTATTGAAAACTGCACTTGCAGATGATTCCCCTCATTCTTAAAGGTTTCCCGAATTCCGGTTTCGATTTGATTTTCATTGTCTTTTTCTTTCGCTGCTTCATTCATCAATAAGACTACTTTTGGAGTTCTTGTCTCTGTAATATTAATTACCACACGGCCATATTCCCTGCCCAGATTATAATCCCCTAATTCAATAAAACTCTTCCGCCTGCTTCCGGCACAATCAGATAAAATAGTGACAACCGGTATTCCAGAATCGGATGCCTGATTGATACACAATCTAACCTCCTCATCATCTGAACCCTCTAAAATGATTCCGTCTACCTTCATATCCATTGCCATTTTGAGGTAATCTCTGGTTCCGTAGTTCGAATCCGAAAATCTTCCCAACTGTTCAACATAAATCTCATTTTCTTTTCCGTGCTTTTTGGCTTCTTCATAGATTCTATCCGATATAAAAGAGTTTCTTGTTTGACTTATGAACATATAATGGTACTGATATTTCGTTTCGCTGTCTTTGCTTTTTTTTACTTGTGTCTGGGTGAATACGATCAGACCAACCATCACGACTGTAAAAAGGCTTAACAAGACAATGATAAACATCCAATATCTGTCTAGCATCTTCCCGGGCTTTATTTCCGATACATAATTCTCATATTTGTTGTCTTTCATCCATTCTCTCCCCAATCCGGATATTACAGCCATGCGGAGTATATCAGCAGGGTTTCGTTGGAACCTTGTACTAAATTACAAAGTGATCCACTACCTGGCTTAAAGCATCGGAACTTGATTTTGTCTGATCGGAAAGTTCATATACCTTGGTTACCATCTCTAATAGATGCTTTGCCTGACCCTCCACATCAGAAATACCTTCTGTACTGTCATTGATACTCCGGGATATTTCGTCTACCCCTTCCTTGATCTCTTCCGTCATAGAATGAAGCAAATCTACAGATTCACTGATTTTTGCCATATTCATTTCAATTTCTTTGGAATTGTACAGATAAACACCGCTGATTTCCAGAAAATGTTCATAATCCTTCATAATGGTGCCTTCCAAGAATTCCACTGTCTTTTCCAAACAGACCAGTGCATCTTCTGTAACACTGCGGACATGTTCGGTTGTATCCATAATACTGGAAGCCAGTCCATTGGACTGTTGTGCCAGATTACTGATTTCTCCTGCCACCACTGCAAAGCCTTTTCCCTGCTCTCCTGCGCGAGCCGCCTCAATTGAAGCGTTTAAAGCCAATAATTCAGTCTGATCTGTTATCTCAACAATACCTGTTGTCAACTGGTTAATCTTATCAATGTCCTTGGAACGCTCCATAATAGCCTGTGACTCTTTTCTTAAAATCTGATACATCTCTGTGGTCTTGTGGCTGGCTATCTCGGTACTCTTTTTCATTGCCTCTGCATTCTGGATAACTTTGCTGACAACCTCTACACCTTTTTGAGTCTGACCATTAATATCCTGTACATTCCTGTTAATTCCGCCTACATTGATATCAATCTGTTTGGTACTTTCCTGATTAGATTTCATTAGGTCAGAAAGTGCAGAAGCAGTTCGGCTGTTCTTTTCAGAATGGTTTTCCAGTACACTTACCATCTCTCCAAGATGATCCGCATCTGTTACCAAATCACCGGACACTGTAGACATCTTCTCCACCATGCCGATCAACACTTGCCGTAACTGTTCCATGGCACGGCTCATATCCCCAACCTCATCTTTTCGTTTTATGATCTTATGTAATTCATTTCGACTACTAAAATCCAAAGATGCACATTGCCCGATTACTTTGTTGACACGTTTTATCGGTCCGATCACTACCGTTGCAAAAAACAGTGACACAACTAATGCCACAACAACTGCAACCAGTGCAGCCTCCAAATTGGTCTTCACTAACTCAGAAGCCATACTGACTGCGTCCTGTTTCTCAGCTATAATCACAACAATACTTCCAATGCTATCCAATACATAATATCCTGCGATCATCTCTTTGCCATTCTCTATATATTCTACTACCTTAGGTTCTATCTGCGGATTCAATCCGCTGTTCACCTCATTCACGATCTGACCGGCCAGTTCATTGGTATTCTCTGTTCCGATTAGCTCCTCATCCGGATGATATAACACCTTATTGCTCGAACTGACAAAATACGGATAGCAGGAATCCACCCCGTCTACCTTTACACCCTGAAATAATTCCTGTAATTCCTCCTGTAAAATCATGGAATTTCCGTTCTGTTGGATTCGAATCTCTACCATCTTTCCATATGCCTTCGCCAGATTTAACATATTATTCGACACGCTGTCCGCAATTAATACCTGTGCCCTTGGCAAGGAAATCACAAGATTCAGCAGGATTGCAACTGCGGCACATAACATCCCCATAAATGCCACTTTTGTCTTTAGTTTCATCGCCACCCCTCCTTATATACTGATTTACCTACTTTTCATTATACAACAGAAAGGTATAAAAAGAAAGCACTTTAAACACTATACTCCATCGTTTATTCTTCACTGCTGCATATGGATGGCTTTAAAAAAAATTCTGCTGTTTTTCGTACAAATACAATGTCATTTACACCATTATGATAAGAAAATTCCTGATTTGCCAATCTGACACAATCCCCGTTACTTTCCGTCTCCATATCGGGAGCTATTTTCAGTCCAATCGACACCTTCTCACTGTTTTGTACTGATTCTTTCGGAAGCCTAACCGTAATTTCCTTTTTTAATGTCTGACCATTGCAAATACTATAAATCTCCGGTATTTTTACTTCCTGAAAGGTTCTTTTATTTCCAAAATCTAACGAAAGAAATATTTTATATTTAGAGGAAATCGGTGCATAGCCGGTATTACACAAGGACAGATTCATTTGTATTCCATCCGCATATAACTCCTTTTCCAAGCTTATTTTTCTCATATCGATTTCTGAAACAAACAACCGATATCCCAGATGATTTTCTAAATAGCTTTTTGCATTCATTTCTTTCATATCTGTTTCCGCCCACTGTGCAAGTACGGCTTCATTGTATTTTAAATTCAGATAACTTATATGCAGCCCTGCAAACTCCCGGTCCGCATTTTCCGGGAGGCTCAACTCTCCAGGCAGCGGCATTTCCCCTCCATTTATCTGCCCTGACAAATTATTTTGCACCCATTTTATTTCATCCATACGTTCCATTTCCGGATCATCATAAGTTCCCATATCATCCTCTGTGGATAAAAGTGCATCATTATGAAAACCAAGCCGGTTCATCAGAATTTTTTCTTCTATTGCCTCCCGTATAAATCTTGGGCGTCGGACTGCCACCTTAATCTGCGGATTCAGATAGGTTTCCCACTGCTTCAAAATATATAGCCTGCTCTTTCTATCTTCCCCTTCCTCACCCTCCAAATAACGGCTTGAATGCCACTCTCCATATTCTCCAAGCATTCCCGCCTGCACTACAAGAATTTGATCTGCATAACAATTCAATATCTCTGCAATCTGTTCTATATGTCTCCCCATCCTTTCTATCTTGTCAGGCTCAGAGATATTATCATGATAACCATAAGCTGCCCTGAAAATAACAGATGTATGTTCTTCCTGTGCAAGATTCAGGGCACATTGCAGCTCATTTAATTTGTCTTCCGATATATCTCCATAAATATATTCTTCCATATCGAAAGCCAGAAAAATAACCCTTACCTCTTTTGCCGCATCCGGTATCCTCTCATAATCACAGCTATCAATTTGAATGTAAAATCCCCGGTCAGGATTAGCAAGCACATTGCTTCCTTCTTTAAATTCCCAATGATTTTCTCTTCGTAAAATTATCAAAACAAAACCAATAAACAAAATAACAATAAATACTCTAACACCAAATAAAAATTTTTTTCCTTGATTCAAAATACTCACCTATTAATACTAATTTACCCTTTTCAAAATCTTTATTTAATTATCAACGTATCCGTACACTAACTCCTTCCATCTCCTAAAAACAGCCAAGATTTTAATGATTCCATTTTACTGCCTTTATATGCCTTCGTCAATGAATGAATTTTATTTCTAATATACTCAAACTTCGCACTTGAATAAGTGCCTATGCACCTTGAAAATTCAATATTAACTGGCATAAAAATAGCATGAAACCATCTGGTTTTGGTATAATTGAGTTATCCAAAAACAATTAATAAGCAGATTTCAAAATCGATTAAAAGATTTTTTACCAGATTTCATGTTTCCTCAGCACTAAAGTCAGCAAATGCATACAAAAAGAAGAGGATTCCAGCTACGGAAGTCTTTCAGTATCTTTTTCTGCTTGTTTTTTCAAACAGGAGTATGTACATGAATCTGATTTCCAGCAGGAACACTCCGTCTTTTGCGAAGGATACCGTCTATCGCTTTATGAAGATGATCCATATCAACTGGATCCGTTTTACTACAATTCTTTCATCTACTGAAAGCACGGCTTTGTGCTGCATAAATGCTGAATATTGACAACGGAATAACTGTCAGATATTGAATTTTTAAGGTACGTAGCTAAAATATACGTGCGAAGTTTGAGTAATATAAAATAGCATAATAGAATAAGAACACAGTGAATAGCTCTGCCGTACGCAGCAAGGTTGTTCACTGTGTTCTTTATCACTATAAATAGTTTCGCATATCTATCGCAAATCTTTCTTCAAGATGAATGAGTCGTTTTGTGATATCTTTAGACCGTTCATCAGCCGCTTTATATTGATTTAAATACTTATTAAGAGACTTTACTCCCATATTGCAGCCATCTGTCATTAAATCAGCAATTGTTTGATCCGATTCATTCATAACCAGCTTTACATTTGTTTTTATCCATGACATACCTTTTGCCATTAGATTAGGTTCTTTCCCTTCATCATGATATGCATTCAAAAGAACCTGTATCTCATCTTTTAATATTTCATGTTCATTTTGGTAATCCACCAGACATTGTTTGAGTTTCGCATCGTTAATATAATCAAAAACATCCCCTATTGAAGAAACTCCCATTTTAATGCCTGCATCACATTCTTTTAACAACCTTATGGTGTCCTGTTCTATCATCGTTTTTACAACTCCTTATTTTATTATATAATATGAGTATACCAGATTTCAAAATATCTTATTCGCATCTTCTTTTCATCATATAGACAAAAAAGAACGGAACCCCTTTATTTTATCCGGGTTTTTCCGTTCCTTTCCACTTTATGATACTATTATTTACAGCTCCCCATGGGACTCGAACCCACGACCTACGCATTACGAATGCGTTGCTCTACCAACTGAGCTAGGGAAGCATATGGGAAGTTGTCATTGTATGATTTAATGACAACTTCTTTTTCACTATACGTATTATTAATCTACTACGTAAGGCATTAATGCAATGTGACGTGCTCTCTTAATTGCAACAGTTAAAGCTCTCTGATGCTTTGCACAATTACCGGTAATTCTTCTAGGAAGAATTTTACCTCTTTCAGAAATATATCTTTTTAATTTGTTAACATCTTTGTAATCAATTAGATTATTCTCATCTGAACAAAAAACACAAACTTTTTTTCTTCTACGAATATTTCTTCTCTTCATCGGCGCATCGCCACGCTCCGGCTTATCTGCTTTATTATATGCCATTTTATTTTCCTCCTATTTTACTGGAATGGGAGCTCATCTTCAATGCCATCTGGTATACTCATAAATCCATCACCACTAGCTGCACTAGGGGTTGGACGGCTGCTGCCCGAAAAATCCGCTCCTGTACTCTGAGCACTATTCTTGCTTTCGGCAAATTCCTGATCTTCCACTACAACTTCCGTTGTATATACCTTAACACCATCTTTATTCGTATAACTACCCGTCTGAATTCTCCCGGTAATACATACTTTAATTCCCTGCTTTAACCACTTCTCTGCAAATTCCGCACTACGTCCAAATGCGACACACGAAATAAAATCTGCTCCTTGTTCACCATTTCTTTGAAATCTACGGTCAACCGCTAATGTATATCTTGCAATCGCTAAAGCATTCTCGCCCTGAGAATACCGCACCTCAGGGTCTCTGGTCAAGCGTCCCATCAAAATTACTTTATTCATATGGATTCCTCCTATTCGCTACGCGTCTTGTCTTACGCATAGGTATCTGATGACCGGCTCCATAATACGAACTTGAGCTTCCACCTGTGCAGGAACATCAGATTCCGCATCGAATTGGATGAAATAATAAAATCCTTCTTTCATCTTCTGAATCTCGTAAGCTAATCTCTTCTTACCAGCTTCTTCAACGTCTGTAACATTACCGCCAAATTTGGCAATTAATTCTTTTGCTTTCTCTACGGCTTCTGTTCTAGCATCGTCTTCGATCTTTGCTGTGACAACTAACGCTAATTCATACTTATTCATGTCTTATGCACCTCCTTATGGTCTCTGGCCCTTCCAACTGTGGAAGAACAAGGAAAATTGTGTTATACATCACAGATTCCGATTATACCATAAAGAAATTTACAAATCAAGCACTTTCCACAAAACCTTTAAAATTCTTTTCCACTAGTTTTCTTGAAAGCATAACCTGATGCCCACAACCCGTACACTTTAACCGAAAATCGGCACCTGTACGAATAATTTCCCATGCATTCGTACCACATGGATGCTGTTTCTTTAATTTTATAGTCTGTCCTGTCTCAAAATCCATTTCTGATACCCTCTTTCTACTCTTGCTTCCTAATTATAGTATTGTAAAACTCCATATTAACACTGAAAGATTCCATATGGATTTATTTCTACTCACCAATCACCTGGTCAAGCCAAATACCTTTTTCTATTATACTTTACACAAACACCATTTTCCACCATTTTCTATATGAACTGAAAATCTTGTGCCATCTGTAAGATAAACATTCACCATGTTATTCTTATCATCAACCATAATATCCTGTATTGACAGACTATCTGTATCGTTTAATACATCAAATAACCTGTCCTTAAATTCGTTCTTCTCCATATTTATTGTCAGTTCCTTATAATAATTATCAATTTGATATTTTGCTCCTTTTTCCTACTTTAGTATATCATAGACTAATTTGATATACTAAAGTAGGAAAAAGGAGTAAAAAGTATGAATAAACCATATAAGCAAAAGGTAAGCGTCTCTCTTGATGAAGATATAATTGCAGAAATTAAGAAACTTGCAGAGAATGATGATAGGTCATTTAGCCAATATATCAATCTGGTACTAAAAGAACACATTGCCAAAATTAAAACAGATAATGATAGGATTAGTGTTAAAAATAAGTAAAACTCCTGTAAGACAAAAAAACCTCATAACTACCACGAATGCAGTAATTATAAGGGATTCTTTCCTTATAATGCCCAGAGCCGGAATCGAACCAGCGACACGAGGATTTTCAGTCCTCTGCTCTACCAACTGAGCTATCTGGGCTAATGCTCTAATAAAAAGCATTGAGTAGCGGGGACAGGATTTGAACCTATGACCTCCGGGTTATGAGCCCGGCGAGCTTCCAGACTGCTCCACCCCGCGATATTAATTTGTAAAATGGATGGAGGTGGATTCGAACCACCGAAGCAATATGCAGCAGATTTACAGTCTGTCCCCTTTGGCCACTCGGGAATCCATCCAAACTATACCCTAGTGGTATTACTAGGTATTTTTATTGTTCCTTTTAAAACAACGAAAATAATTATAACACAACTCTTTCAAGTTGTCAAGCCGATAGGGGGACTCGAACCCTCAACCTGCTGATTACAAATCAGCTGCTCTGCCAATTGAGCCATATCGGC
>CAJUBR010000035.1 GCA_910584695.1 uncultured Lachnospiraceae bacterium | reverse complement strand
AGTAACTCCAGACAAACCAGTAACCCCGAATAAACCGGAGCCTTCCGTGCCGTCTGCACCGGGAGGAAAAACGGATACCACGGTTAAAGTAGAGCATGTGAAATTATTCGGGGAGACGAAAAAGCTTGCCGCTGGAAAGAAAATGCAGTTAATCGCAGTAATCACACCGGACATTGCCACAGAGAAATCCCTTACATGGAAAAGTTCCAATCCTAAATATGCCATAGTGGATTGCAGCGGCAAAGTTACTGCAAAGACAAGGGGAGCCGGAAAGACTGTGACCATAACTGCCACGGCAAAAGACGGAAGCGGTGTAAAAGCGTCTTACAAGATAAGGGTTATGAGGGATGCAGTAAAGAGCGTGAAGCTTTCTAAACCGCCGAAGTCCGTTAAGGCAGGAAAAACCGTCAAATTAAAGGTGAACGTTAAAACCACGGGAAGGAAGGCAAATAAGACCCTGCAATGGCAAAGTTCCAACAAAAAGTATGCCACTGTCACAAAGAAGGGTGTCGTAAAGGCAAAGAGAGCCGGAAAGGGAAAGACCGTGAAGATTACGGTAAGGTCTACCGACGGAAGCAAAAAGAAGGCATCTGTGAAGCTGAAAATAAAGTAAGGTGAAAGAGATAGAAAGAGAAAAATGCGGAAGACGGCAAAAAGCAAATACCATGAGTGTCAGCCTCCTGGGCAGACAGCGGGAATTTGCCGCTATGGAAGCGGTGGGTGCATCGAAAAAGCAGATGAGAAAAGCCTCATTGCATGGGAAGGAATCTGGTATTTCCTGCTTACGCTGGCACTGTCTGTTGCGGCAGGATCTGGGGCTGATTTCCTGATTTTTCATGTGATCCGGGAAAATATGGGATTTGGGACGTTTCATTATTCGATTCTTCCTATGGTGCTTTATATGCTGCTATCGTTCGCTTTGTGTATGGTCATTCCGGTAGCCGTTTATAAAAGAACAGGAATCCGGAGTATTGTGGATTGGTTTCGGGATGATTAGACCTCGCTGCAGGAAAGGAGTATCAGATGAAGCTGAAAATAAGTGTTTTAAAAAAGTATTTATGACTATAGGAGGATGAAATCTGATTGACCCAAACAACAAGGGAGAACATGGTGAAAAAGGTTCGATCCATAATCAGAGGGGCTGTCGCTTTAACGAATGAAAATTCTTGAAGCGGCAGCTTCATTTTTGCAGTTTTTATATGTGATTTCAAGAAAAAGATTCGTATTATTCTGTTATTCTATACAAAGAGCATACTTTAATAAGCCATTTTCCATGGCTTGAAAATTTGTTTTAACATGTTTAAAAATTAAGCACTTTTCACAGGAAACAAATGGGTTCCGGTCCTGCCTTTTTGAATCTTATTATGGAGTTTATTTATGTTCCCTGCCATGGCAAGCAGTATACTTTCCGCAAGCACATTTGATGTTCCTCTGCTTACATATCTCCTAAACTGCATAGCCTGTTTTACTTTTCGAGTGCCTTACATGGTCTGCTTTCATTTTTGTACCGTCTATAAAAATGGCTTCACCTGAAATTTCTCCCATATCAAAAAGTGCATTGGGCATTTCAGCAAGAATCCGCTTTGAACAAGGTGCAAAATGAATGCTTCGAAATCGTGCAAATGTTGCATGGTCAGGAGCAGACACACCTTCCAAAAGGAACATGAAATTGATATCCCTTTTACAGTTAAGCTCCATAGAACGGGAAGAGTAGTCCCTATTCATGTAAGAGTAAAGTACAATCTTGGGAAGTGTTCTTGGGGATACTGAATTTATTCTTTCATACGTAGAATACAGGTCGGCCAAATCCATTGCCTCCACAAACTGACTTAGCAACCGCACAGAATCATCTTCTGGAATGATTGTTCCAATATTTAGCTCTAAGGAAATAATGAGATTTTTTTAAAATTGTGGTATGATATTTATGTGTTGGCTATCCGCAAGAAATTGAATGATTCAAAATGAAGATATTTGTGTGTACTTGCAGGAGAATAGTAAGGCTGCATGGAATTTATGTACTGGTTCAACTGATTATGTAGAAGAATAAAAAAAGAGGTGTTGATAGATGGGATGGAAGAATAATCAGGAAGACGAAAAAAATACAGAGTGGATGCCATTGGACAGAAAATTGAGAGGGAAGGTTATAAGAAAAATCTGGTTTTGCAGTATGTGCCGGGAGACTTTGATTTGGATAACATCAGATCTCGTTTATATAATTGGAACAATATGGGCTATGGCAAAAACAGACCCCGGACATAGGGGATTGGAAGCAATCTATAATTTAGTGGTGCATCATAAAATTGCCTCTTTTATAATCATGATATTTGTTATCGGGCTATTTATGCATATTATTAATGGGTTAATTCCTATGATAAAGACTACGATTTGTGTTTTTAAGGGAAAGGGGTATATTGGTACTGCAAAAGTGCTAAAGACAAGCTATGACGATGGAAGAATATGTGGTAGGGAAGTCGTGTCCAGAGCATATTATGAATTGACCATTATGATGAAGAAGGAGGGGAAAGAAGTGCAATATGAGTTAGGTTATACAAATTATTGTGGAGAATATGAGAAAGAAACAGTAATTTGTCAAGGAAGAAAGTTAAAAATAAATAAGGATTATGTAGTGGTGGTTACGGTTGATGAGAAGTTTTTTGTATTATTGGAGTGATGATTTTAAGTTTTCGTATTTATAAGTTTGTGAAGATAAGATAAAAAGATATATGGTTAAGAGAACAGTGATGAGGTGGAACTTGAAATCTTTTGTCTTGAATGTTACAATATAAGAATAATTGATAGTTAAGCAGGTAACGTTTATTCTCGTATGGAGGGGTGGAAGATGAAGTTATACAAGAGACGTGATAAAAGAAAAGAGGTACTATCGGTTTGTATGACAGTGATACTGTTTGTCGGATTCTTTTTTGTATTAGCGGTGGGCAGTTCGGTACAGGCAGCACCGGTAAAGTATGGTATTAACAATAAGGGAAAGGGCGACTGGGCTTATCATGTGCTGGATGCAAAGAAAAAGACAGTAGAGATTCGCCCTGCGGTTCTTTGCAAGGATAAGAAGGGTGTGACAAAAGGTTCGGTCACCATACCGGCAACCATTACTGGACAGGATGGAAAGACAAAATATACGGTGACGAAGATTGCGGATGATGCATTTAGTGAGTGTCTGTGCAAAAAACATTCGAAGGATGGAAACTTAGAAATGCGTTGGAAATGTGGTGCATATGAGGGCATTTACAATGATATAGAGATTACAGATGTTACGATTCCAACTAAGGTTACAGAGATTGGAGACTATGCATTTTCGGATACATTTTTAAAGAAAGTAATTTTTAAGGGAGATGCTGTTACAGCAATTGGAGATAATGCATTTGAACGTACAGGTTTAACCTTTATTGCGATTCCCAAAAATGTGACTACGATTGGACAATGTTGTTTTTTTGATTGCAGTGATTTAAAAACAGTAACCTTTAGGGGAAACGCAGTCAAAATAATTCAAACACATGCATTTAATGGGACAGGTTTGACTTCTATTGTACTTCCGGAAAAAGTAGAAATAATTGAAGACGGTGCATTTGCAGACTGCCATGCTCTGACTTCTGTTAATTTTCAGCGCAAGGACTTAAATAAATATGATAGATTTGCTTTTTGGGACACATCTGTCAGAACAGTATATATTCGTTATGTAGAGAGCTATCCACAGGTAGTCGGTTTAGTTGGAAATCATAATTTTATTAAAGTAATCTCCGATGTAACAAGGCTGTCACTTATATATCAGGGGAATCGGAAAACGGTGGATGTGCCCAAGGGAAAAACACTGGACCTTCTTAAGCAGTTCAATGTTCCGGAAGGGAAAACCTTAAAGGTTAATTCTGTATCGGAGTATATCGATTCATGTGACAATACATATAAAAGAAATTCATCTCTGGTTTCCGATGTCTACCGGGCAGCCGGACACCCCTATGAGACGATATGGCTTGAGTTAGAGGATGCTTATTATACATTACAAAACACGGAGTATCCATTAATCAAGAGCTGTACCTGCCATGATGCTAATTCCTGTGACTTGGTTCGCTCTAGATTCGGAAACCATACTTATTGCTATTTTGACCGTCTGACATTAGAAGAACTTCCGACGGATGCGAAGTATAACAGGACAGGATATCAGTTAAAGGGTTTTAAGATTAATAACCGGGTGTATGCCCCGGGGGCAGTGGTAAACGGTTTGTCTAAGAGCCGGACAGCCATTACACCGGTGGAACTGTATTATGAGCCCAATCGCTACAAGATTCATTATGATTATAATGGAGGCGTGGGGGCTGCAATCAAAGACAGGGTGTGTTCTTATGGGGAGAAGGTGAAGCTTGCAGGGAACCGTTCTTATAACGGGGATTACAAGTTTTTAGGCTGGTGTATGGATAAAGAAGGGAACGGAACCATTTATAAAAATGAAAGCGAGGTTTTGAATCTTACCGCCAAGAATGGGGAAACGGTGACACTGTATGCAATCTGGGGGGATGAAGCACTGACACTTACTTTTTATCCGATGGGAGGGACGGTAAGTCCGGCATCCAAGCAAGTAAGGTATAACCAGACCTATGGAAACCTGCCCACACCGAAGCGGAAGGGATATGAATTTAAGGGCTGGACCTTAGGGCAGAAGGGAGGAAGTGCGGTTACAGGAGGTTCAAAGGTAACCAGTAACTGTGATTTCGGTGTGTTTGCCCAATGGAAGGAAAAGCAGATTAAGGTAATCTTTCATGCAAACGGAGGAGAAGGAGGAAGCTCGAAGAAGGTGAC
This sequence comes from uncultured Lachnospiraceae bacterium, assembly GCA_910584695.1. GTDB lineage: Bacteria > Bacillota > Clostridia > Lachnospirales > Lachnospiraceae > CAG-590. The sequence continues at coordinate 24,575 of CAJUBR010000035.1, read as the reverse complement.
CTATGGCAAATCGGTTGGAACTCTCCCCCGTGCAAAAAGGAAGGGATACAAGTTTAAAGGCTGGTATACGGCAAAAAGCGGGGGAGCGAAGATCAGTGCATCCACGAAGATTACGGAACAAAAGACCTTCTATGCTCAGTGGGAAGAAAAAACAAAGACGGTTAAGATTAAGGTGAAGCTGCCAAAGATGAAAAACATGGCAGGATATAAGATTGTGTATGGGAAAGAAGGAGGAAAAATGAAGGAGACCTCCGGCAAAGCCACCTCCGCAAAGACCATCACCATTACCATAAAGGGAGCAAAGACAGGGGAAACCTATGTTGCAAAGGCAAAGACATATAAAAAAGTCAAGGGGAAGAAAAAGTGGAGTAAATGGAAATCCACGAGCAAAACAGTAAAATAGGGGAGGAGGAAGACCATGAAAAAATTTTTAAGTTATGTGATATTGGTATTGGGGATGATTATCCTGTTTCCAGCTTTGTCGGTTCAGGCGACAACCACCACTTATAAGATTACATATAAAGCAAATGGCGGCAGTGGTTCAGACAAGGTGGATAAAGTGGCATCTGGAAAACAGTATACGTTCCGAAAAAATACAACATTTTCAAGGACTGGTTACAAGTTATCCAAATGGAATACGAAAAAAGATGGAAAAGGGACTTCCTATGCATGTGGTAAAAAGATTACGGTAAAGAAGAACTATACCGTTTATGCACAGTGGACGCCCAAAACCTATACGGTAAGTTATCATACCAATGGAGGAAATGCATTTACTCCGATATCAAAGACGGTAACCTATGCAAGTACCTATGGAACTTTGCCGACACCGACCCGTACCGGATATAATTTTGCAGGCTGGTATACTGCACCATCTGGCGGGACACAGATTAGTGCGGGAACAAAGGTTACGATTGCGTCAAATCATATGATATATGCCCATTGGACTCCTAAAAGTTTTACGGTAAGTTACAATCCCAATGGAGGAAATGCATTTTCTCCGGCATCAAAGACAGTGACCTATGCGGGCACCTATGGAGCACTTCCGACACCGAACCGCACCGGATATACTTTTGCAGGCTGGTATACTGCACCATCCGGTGGGATGCAGATTAGTGCGGCAACAATGGTTACTATTTTAACTAATCAGACATTATATGCCCATTGGAATGAGAACTCTTATACAATAGAATTTCTTTCGCAGGATACCAGTGGCGGATATCATGACACTTCCATTACCGGAGAGATGAAGTCCCAGACACAGAAGTATACAGATGTGATTAACTTAAATGCAAATACATTCAAAAAGCCGGGTTGCTATTTTTATGAATGGAATACAAAGCCGGATGGTACCGGAACCCGATATGGGGATGGAGCGAGGGTAAGCAAGCTTGCAGTGTCAGGAGTTCTTCGGTTATATGCTATTTTCCGGGCAACTGATTATACTATATCTTTTGATAAAAATGGAGGGGAAGGAAATGCACTGGACCCTCAAACGGTGCCGTATGATAAGATGATTCAATTACAATATATTGACTGGACCAAAAAAGGATATGAAAGTGTGGATTCTTTAAATACTAAAAAAGATGGTACAGGGAAGAAGATTACATTTGACCGGACCCAGATTTGGGTGAAGGATTATGCAGAATATGCGAACAGCAAGAATGAAATTGTATTATACGCACAGTATGTACCGAATCAATATACGATATCCTTTAATACATCCATGTATGAGGATGTTGATCTGAATTCGCCGAGTGAGGAAATGGCAGTAACCTATGATAAGCCGGTAGGGAAAATGCCTCAGCCGACCCGTAAGCATTATGATTTCTTAGGTTGGTATACGGAAGAAGAAAATGATAAGGGAAGTAAAATAGCAGAGGGCAGTCTTTACCGATATGCGGATGATGTGGAGTTATATCCACATTGGAAAATAAAAAATTATACCATTACATATAACGCAAATAAAGGGAAATTTGCAAAAAATGAAAATACAAAAAAGACGCTTCCGGCATTATCAAAACTGGGAAGGGCACCTAAGGTAACGAGAAGAAATTATGTATTAAGCGGATGGTATCGGATTAAGGACAAAAAGAAGCAGAAGATTGCGGACATTACAACGGCAGCCATTGGCAGTGATTTGACTGTATATGCAGACTGGAAAAAGGTAACGGTGAAAAAGCCTGCAAAGGTAACCGCTAAATGGGACAAGAAAAAGCCGAATGCTCAGTTACAGATTAGTAAAGTAAGCGGAGCGGACGGGTACATTATTCAGTATTCCACAAATAGTAAATTTAAAAAGGCCGCAAAAAAGACAGTAAAGGCGTCTAAGAACAAAACAAAAGTAACACTGAAAAAATTAAAAAAGAATCGGAAATATTATATCCGTGTTCAGGCATACAAACTGGATTCACAAAAGAAGAAGGTTAAGAGCAAATGGAAAAAGCTTACACTAAATAAGCGTTAGCATGAATGGAGAAGGCGATGAACAACAAGATAGAATCCCTCGTAGCAGAGGTCAAAAAAGTAATTAAGGGAAAAGATGATATTATTGTAAAGATTATCACGGCAATTTTAGCATCGGGACATATTTTACTGGAGGATAATCCGGGACTTGGAAAAACAACACTGGCAAAGACACTTTCAAAAGCAATGGCACTGGAAAACAAGCGTATCCAGTTTACACCGGATACGATGCCAAGTGATATTGTGGGATTTTCGATATATGATCAAAACAGTGTAGATATGAAATTTGTTCCGGGTCCGGTGTTTACCAATATTCTTTTAGCGGATGAGATTAATCGTACTTCCAGTAAGACACAGGCGGCACTGTTAGAAGCAATGGCGGAGGGAACGGTTACTGTGGATAATAAGACATACCGGTTAAATGATCCGTTTATTACGATTGCAACCCAGAATCCCATTACCAGCGGTGGTACACAGGCACTTCCGGATTCCCAGTTAGACCGCTTTATCGTGAAGCTCAGCATGGGATATCCAAGTATGGAGGGACAGATTGAAATGCTGGTTGAGGATGACGGAACGGATTTGATCGACAAGGTTTCTTCTGTTATATCCGTGGAGGAATTGGTGGAAATGAGAAGACGGACGGCACAGACTACGTTGGATACAAAGGTGGCGGAATATATTGCCAGACTTTGTGATGCGACACGTAACAATGAAAAGATTATTTGCGGAATTAGTCCCCGTGGTGCAAAGGCATTGGCGAATATGTCGAAGGCACATGCGTTTATGGAAGATCGGGATTATACGATTCCAGAGGATGTAAAGGCGGTAGTAATGGATGTATTTAAGCATCGCTTGATTCTTAGTCCTTCTGCAAGAAGGGAGAAGCATGCTGCAAGAAAGCTGATTGAAGAAATGCTTGTTGAGGTTCCGGAGCCGTCCATTGTTGGAGAAAAAACCGTATATTAGATGGGAGACGGTTTCCGCCTCCATAAGGAGAGACCGATTATGAAAAAAGATAGGAAAATAATATTGAGAAAAGCTGTATTTTTATGTGCCGGTATCATGCTGCTTGGAATAACCGCATGCCAAAAGGAGGATACCAGCTTTGAAATGAAAGATACGATGCGTTTTAAGGAGACAGAAGAAAATACGCAGGACCAGAAGTTTGATCTGGCAGACAAGGAGGGTACTGCAACCTCTACCGAACAGGAAACAGAAGAAAAAACCGAACAGCAGACCACCACGGAGCAAAAGACCGAACAGCAGACCACCGAGCAGAAGACCGAAGAAAAGAAGAAAGAAAACAGCGGAAAAGATACCGGAAAAGACAAGGATTCAGAAGGGAAAGAAAAGACAAAAGAAAAGGAAGGTTCAAATTCCGACGGTGATAAAGGGAAATCAAAAGAAACGACTGCCGGGGATAAGGGGAAAAAGGAACCTTCTGATAAAGATGTAGAAGCTCCGGATATTACGATTGACGTAAATGATGACGATGAGGATGGAGAAGTATTGGATTAATGACCGGTTTAAACAAAAAGAAGAATGTTACAAATGAAATTACTTTGGATTTGTCCAGTATTCGTGAGCAGGAACGGCAAAGAGTGGAATTGTTGTCTGTCATATCCGTTGCTTCCGTATTTGGCATCTGCATGGGATTCTATAAGGGATTTCAGATTCCGGCACCGGTGGCAGTTTTTGCAGCGGTATCTGTTGTAGTGTCCATTGCCACACAGTTTTCCCTACAGAGTAAAAAGAGAATGAAAATAGGGATTCCTTTGCTGCTATCTGTGATTCTGTTTTATTCTATCCTATGTGGAGGCCGGCTGGCGAACGGTATGACCGGAATTATGAATGGTGTTATAACATTCGTTAACGAGTCAATGGCACAGGCAAATGTAAAATTTGTGGTTTCGACAAAAACATTGGGAACGGATATGGTGCTGGCTTCTGTAACCATATGTGCCATAATAGCCTTTATATTTTGTATTGCATTGCGATATAAGAGAATGTTTCTTTGTACCGTACTCCTGCTAGGAAGTTCTATGCTAAATATCATGTACAAAGGAATCGGAAATACGGTATGGATCATATATTCGCTTATTTGTATCTTTATCGTATATTATTTTTCCAATATTCGTCTTGCAAAGCAAAAGGGAAGTGTGTCCAGCGGAACCATAGTGGTTTTGTTTTTTTTAGCAGCAAGTATCTGTTTTGCAATGTTCATACAGTATCGTCAAATTACGTCCGTGGATGATTTAAAGGAAGAACTGATCTACCATGGTGGGAATATCGTATATGGAAAAAGTGATTATCCTGAAGGACAGCTGAAACGCTATGACCAGATAAGGACAGCTGACAAAACCAGACTTAGGGTTACAATGGACGGTGTGGATGAGTTGCATTTAAAGGGATATGTAGGCTGTAAATATACCGAAAGAGGCTGGACAAAGAATGACGAAAACATATATGGCGGGGATTATACCGGAATGATAGACTGGTTCCGGGCAAATAATTTTTATCCCCTTACCCAGATTAGTATGTATTTACAGTTTTCTTTGGATAATGGGTTAGAGGAAGACAAGGTGGAAGGTGCATCTGTTCATGTGGAAAATCTGACTGCCAGCAGAAAATATGAATACGTCTCCGAAAATCTTGCATTTTACAGCTTACCTGATATGATATCGCCAAAGCAGGATGTGAACTTTGTGGAGCAGGATTTGTTTGGTGAAAAGGAGTACTGGTATGACCTTTATAAGATAGAAGAGGACGATTATCTTGCATTTCCGGAACAGGACTGGTTTCGAACAGAGAAAGACGGTAAGGAATTTATTCAGGCGGAAAATGTATACCGTTCTTTTGCAAATCAGTTTTATATGGAGGTACCCGAGGAAGAACGGCAGATTTTAAAAGAACATGCACCGGAATGTAATAACAATGTATTAAATGCAGTTCCGGTTATTCGCAGGTATCTGAAAAATGAAATTGAATATTCAGAGGAGGTAGAACCATACAATCCCGATGCTAATTATGTAGAACAGGTTCTGTTGTCCGACCGCCGCGGATATTCTCCGCATTTTGCAACGATTGCAACATTGCTATTTCGGTATTACGGAATTCCTGCACGCTATGTGGAAGGATATTATGTGATAAATGATGAACAAGAGGATACAGTTGAGGTTACGGCTGAAGATGCCCATGCATGGGTAGAGGTCTATGTAAAGGGACTTGGATTTGTTCCGGTGGAAGTGACTCCGGGTTATTATGTAGAAGAGGAAAACGGTGGTTCAAGTTCTAACCGCAGTGATACGGATTCTTCCGGCGGAGGTGGAACGACAGGAAGTTCCAAGGATCAGGAGATCAATGTGTTTGATATCGATTACAAGCTGATTCTGATGTGTTTACTATATATAGCTGTTATATTAGTGGCGTTCACTTTGCTTGTGATGATCATACGCCGCATCGTGATCTGCAGAAGGAGGAAAAAACATCTACAGTCCGCAAATCTTTATGAAGTAATTGCAGAGGCAGGTATTTATATGGATGCCCTGTATGACTTTGACGGAAAGCAGCTGGAACAGGAGATTCCGGCAGATGTACGAAGGATTTTTGAAAAAACAAAATTCAGCAACCATCTGTTGAAAAAAGAGGAGATGGAGAAAGTACTTAGCTGTATGGAAAAAGTGCTTGAGGATACATGGAAGGCACAGAAGCTGCCGTCAAAGATGAATATGATGTTTGTAAAGTGTTTGAAATAGGAGGCACATATGAAAAAAAGAATAGAGTATGGTATTCTGGCAGCTATACTTCTTGGAGTATATATATGGACGAATCAAAAAATGTCTTTATGGGCAATGCTATTTGTTCTGGCAGCCGCATTAGTGGTTATTTTATTGAATCAGTTGATTGCCGGGAAAATATTTGTGCATTATGATGTGATTCAGACCTATGCCGGAGGGAATGCGTATATTCGTGTTACGGTCCGGAATAATGGGTTGCTTCCGGCGAATCATATTGAGAGCATAATTGCATGTGAAAATGTGGTATTTGGCGGAATAGAGAGGGCGCAGATTGACTTATCGGTAGGAGGAAAGAGTACAGGGAGTTATGAAATACCGATTACAAGTAAATATTGCGGGCGTATCGATCTAAAGGTAGAATGCTGTTTGATCCATGACTGGTTTGATCTTACTTACCGGAAGGTGAAAACAGGAACAGTGGGCTGCTGCTATGAATATCCGAAGGAACATTATCAGGAGCTGGATGATGTGAAGAATAGTTTATCAGAGGGCGAGGAGGTAACCTACAAGCATGTTGCAGGTTATGATGTATCGGAAATTTTGCAGATTAAGGAATATCATCAGGGGGATAATATTAAAAACATTCACTGGAAATTGTCTGCAAAGGCAGGAAAAACGCTAGTCAAGGAACTAGATTGTCCAAATGATAATTCGGTATTGCTTTTATTTGATTATGTGGCAAAAGAGAATAAAGAAGGGAATCACAATATTCTTACTGCTGTGAGTAATATCAGCCAGGAGTTGATGAAGCAGCAGATTGGGCATACAGTGTACCGGATGAATACCAGTGAAGAAATGGTAGTTTACCGTGAAGTTTTTGAGTATGATGAATTTGACTGTCTGCAGCAGGAACTGTTAGAAACGGAAGCGAAGGAAAGTGTGTATAAGGTTTCGGATTATGTAATTGACAATGGTATTCTTTCCCGATATGCAAAGATTATTTATGTAACTGCCAAAAATGTTACCAATGATAGTGATCTGATAAATATGGAACAGTGTGCGGTGGTATACGCATAGAAAAGTGTGCACATTTTAGGAATTGAAAGAAATATATTGAAGTTTAGGTAAACGGGGAAGAAAATGCAAATATTAGGTATTATTATTTTAGTAACGGGAATCATACTGTTTCTGGTATCAAAAAAAATATCAGGAAATGTGCCGCCGAATTACCAAAGTGGGGAAGACGACGATTTTTTGCAATTGTTACAGAGTATGGGAAAACTGGTTGGAGGAGCGGGTGTTTTTCTTGTGGTAATCGGGGTAATCTGTATTCTGTTGGGGATAGTGGGATGAAGCCCAATGATTGTATCGTAAAGAGAAGTAATAAAAATCAGAATTAAACGTTATTTGCCCCTTGACTTTTTGCACTGTGTATTCTATATTTAATCTAGTTTGAAAGGTTGTGAGAAAGAGGAGTAGAAGTTATTCCTTGCCAGAGAGAATGATTCACCGGCTGAGAGATTATTCCAAGAAGAAGACTTTGAAGGTAGCTTTTGAACTGCATGACTGAAACTTTAATACTATAGGTCATGACGGCATCGTCCCCGTTATAGGATAGGAAGAGAGAAAATTAAGGTGGTACCGCGATAATTCGCCCTTATATCGATTCGATATCGATGTAAGGGCGTTCTTTTTATTATCGCCCTTAGCGTAACTTAAAAAATATAAGTGTTTGCAAAAGGAGTAAAGATTATGTCAAAAGAGTTAGAAAAAAATTACAATCCATCGGAGATTGAAGACCGGATTTACAAAAACTGGCTGGACAAAAAATATTTCCATGCGGAGGTTGACCGCAGTAAGAAACCGTTTACCATTGTAATGCCGCCGCCAAATATTACCGGGCAGCTTCATATGGGACATGCATTAGATAACACGATGCAGGATATTTTAATCCGTTACAAGAGAATGCAGGGATATAATGCGTTGTGGCAGCCGGGAACCGACCATGCAGCCATTGCGACAGAGGTTAAGATTATTGAATCATTGAAGGAAAAAGGGATTGATAAAGATGACCTTGGACGAGAGGGTTTTCTAGAGAAGGCATGGGAGTGGAAGGATGAATATGGTGGACGTATCATTAACCAATTAAAGAAGCTTGGTTCTTCTGCGGACTGGGATAGAGAGCGTTTTACCATGGATGAAGGTAATAATGATGCTGTAAATGAGGTGTTCTGCAAGCTCTATGAAAAGGGATGGATTTATAAAGGTTCCCGTATTGTAAATTGGTGTCCGGTCTGTCAGACGACCATTTCCGATGCTGAGGTAGAGCATGTGGATCAGGACGGCAATTTCTGGCATATCAATTATCCGATTGTCGGGGAGGAGGGCAGATTTGTAGAGATAGCGACTACCCGTCCGGAAACGCTGTTAGGAGATACTGCGGTTGCGGTCAATCCCGAAGATGAGAGATATCAGGACATCATCGGCAAGATGTTAAAGCTGCCCCTTACGGACAGGGAGATTCCGGTCATTGCGGACCCGTATGTGGATAAAGAGTTTGGAACCGGCTGTGTAAAGATTACTCCGGCACATGATCCGAATGACTTTGAGGTTGGCAAACGTCATAATCTGGAAGAGATCAATATTATGAATGATGATGCTACGATTAATTCCATTGGCGGCAAATATGCGGGAATGGACCGTTACGAGGCACGTAAGGCAATGGTTGCAGATTTGGAGGCGGAAGGATTACTGGTTAAGGTTGTTCCTCACAGCCATAATGTAGGTACCCATGACCGCTGTAAGACAACGGTGGAGCCTCTGATTAAGCCGCAGTGGTTTGTAAAGATGGAGGAAATGGCAAAGCCTGCATTAGAGGCAGTCAAAAAAGGTGACTTAAAGCTGATTCCGGAGCGTATGAATAAAAATTATTATAACTGGCTGGAAAACATCCGTGACTGGTGTGTATCCCGTCAGCTTTGGTGGGGACACCGGATTCCGGCTTATTATTGTCAGGATTGCAATGAAATTACGGTATCTAAAGAAGCCGTATGTACGTGCCCGAAATGTGGCTCTTCCAACATGAAACAGGATCCGGATACTCTGGATACATGGTTTTCTTCTGCACTATGGCCATTTTCAACCTTAGGCTGGCCGGAAAAAACAGAGGAGCTGGATTATTTCTTCCCGACGGATGTACTGGTAACGGGATACGATATCATTTTCTTCTGGGTCATCCGTATGGTATTTTCTTCTTTGGAGCAGACAGGAACGCTGCCGTTCCACACCGTATTATTTCATGGTCTGGTAAGGGATGACCAGGGAAGAAAAATGTCAAAATCATTGGGAAATGGGATTGACCCATTGGAGGTTATTGAAAAGTACGGTGCAGATGCATTGAGATTTACACTGATTACAGGAAATGCACCGGGAAATGATATGCGTTTTTACTGGGAGAGGGTAGAAGCCAGCCGCAATTTTGCAAATAAGGTCTGGAATGCCTCCCGTTTCATTATGATGAATATCGAAAAGGCAGACGTAACGGATATAGACCTCAGTAAGCTGACATTAGCAGACCGCTGGATTTTATCTAAAGTAAATACCCTTGCAAAAGACATGACAGAGAATTTGGATAAGTTTGAACTTGGTATCGCGGCAGCCAAGGTATATGATTTTATCTGGGAGGAATTCTGTGACTGGTATATCGAAATGGTAAAACCAAGGCTTTACAGTGATGAAGATGAGACAAAGGGTGCCGCTTTGTGGACATTAAAAACAGTTTTAGGCAATGCGTTAAAGCTGCTTCATCCTTATATGCCGTTTGTAACGGAGGAGATTTTTACGAATCTTCAGGATACGGAGGAATCTATTATGATTTCGGAATGGCCGGAATTTAAGGAAGAATGGGATTTTGCAGAAGATGAAAAGGCAGTGGATACCATTAAAGATGCAGTTCGTGGAATCCGGAACCTGCGGGCAGAGATGAATGTACCAAACAGTAAAAAGGCAACGGTCTATGTGGTTTCGGAAAAAGAGGAGATTCAAAATATTTTTGAGGATGCGAAGGTTTTCTTTGCAACCCTTGGATTTGCATCAGAAGTAATCGTGCAGTCAGATAAGACAGGAATTGCAGAGGATGCAGTATCGGCAGTGATTCAGGACGCAGTAATCTATATGCCGTTTGCAGAGCTTGTGGATCTTGAGAAAGAACTGGAACGTCTTAAAAAGGAGAAGAAACGGCTGGAGGGTGAGATTAAACGCTGTAACGGAATGTTAAATAATCCGAACTTTGTAGGCAAGGCACCGGCTTCTAAGATTGAGGAAGAAAAAGCGAAGCTGGAAAAGTATACTGGGATGTTGGAAACCGTTGAGGAACGGCTGGCACAGTTTGAGTGATTCCAACGGGTAATGAGTCAAGTCAATTCTACTGATTTTAGATGGAGGAAGGAAAGAAGAAAATTTTTCAAAGCCGGACGGTAGTCCGGCTTTTCTGTTAGGTAGATTTTTAAATACATTCTTTCTTGAAATTTATATATTTTGAATCTATTTCTGATACACATCTTCTGTAATGCGTGTGGTATGAAACAAATGGATAAAATTTCCGGTTTATTCTAGAAATAGAGATGCATTTAAATCATAATATATGAAATAAAGAATTTTATTAAAGAAGGATATTGAAAAATGAAATGCATCATGTTATATATAAAATATGCAGGAAATATGAACGCAATAAAAGAAGATATGCATCAAAGGAGAAAAAGATGATGAAAACACAGATGTTAAATGTAAAATCTGTATTTTTAAAAAAGAAGTACGGAAAAAGGATGAAAAAGATGCTAGCGGTTCTATTGATTATTGCGGTGTCCATGACCAGTCTGGGAATCGAGAATTTTGCACCAGATGTTCATGCAGCACCTGCCTATACCACTTTGTATCTGGCAGATGACACGGCAGAGCATTGGATCGGGAATGACAATGCCTTGATTGAGCTGGTGGATAATACCGATGGACATGACCATTATGTCATGACCAGGGTAAATGACACGACATGGAGTGTCCGTGTGCCAGAAAGCACGTATAATGTCACATTCAACCGTCTGGATCCGTCTGGAAACACGCAGTGGAATTCATGGAGTGCAGGCGGCAGGGATGGCCATAATACCTATCATGCACAGGGGCATGAATATGGTTACTGGGACGGTATAGAAGAAACAGAAGCAGAGATCATAAAAATATATGATACGGATTCCGATTTTGCTCAAGGAAGCATGCAGGGGATCTCCGGACAGAATGGCAGTCTGGTACTGGGAAATCCGGAATACTTGGAACAGCCAGTTGTAAAAACTTATAATCAGGAAGCAGCAGAGGGTATCGCAGCTGTGGAAACCATGGAGCCGGATCGGACTGGAAACCATACCGTACATTATAACATTACACTGGAAGGGAAAGCAGAAAGGAAGCCGGAAGTGGGAGACACGGATGCCTATTTCCGCTATTATGAAGGAAACCTTTATGCTTTTATTCATACACCGATGTACTGGAAGGATGCAGAGGCATTCTGTGAAGAATGCGGGGGACATCTTGCAACGGTAGGTTCTGAAAAGGAAAATACTCTGTTAAAAGAGATGGCAGGTGAAAATGGTTCTGGATATACAGCCCTTGGCTTTTCCGATGAAGGGACAGAGGGCGACTGGAAATGGGTTACGGGAGAACCAGACCGTTACACAAAGTGGAGAAGCGGGGAGCCGAATGATGCTTATGGAAGAGGACAGGATCATGCATATATGTATGCAAACGGGGAGTGGGACGATGGATATGATGAAATCATCAGTCCATTTTTCTGCGAATGGGAGATGGTGGAAAATCCCCTCCTGCCGGCAGGCCGGAATATCGAGCTGGTGGTGGAAGTCAATGGAAGCGTGGAAGAAACAGATCAATGGGAATGTCAGAGGCAGGAGGATGGAAGCACGGTTATGGTGCATTTTCTGGATGCCATGATGCCAGGGGAAACGGCTGTACTGGATATGGATATTACAGTGCCGGAAGGGGAAGGATATCGTTCCGTTATAAAGGACAGCTATTATCTGTATTATGACCGACAGGGAAAGGGACACCGGATTGAGATGGGAGATTTCTGGCTACCGGTCCCGGATTCTCCGTGGTCGGGGATATGGAACGTTACCTTTGACAGCAGACAGGAGGGAACCAACTGGGGAAAACTCTGCTGGGAGGCAGTTCAGGCAGGGGATTCCCGTGTTACGGCACATATAAAGGCATATGATGCAGCAGGAGAAATAACGGAAACAGATGTAGAAAATGGACAGGAACTGCAGGGCATACGGGGAAGATATGCAGAGCTTGAAATGATCCTTCAGGCAGGGCAGGATTACAGAAGCCCGGTGTTAGAGAAGGTGGTTTTGGAAAGTGCACAGGTATCCAATCCGGTGGAGATTACCGAAACCGTTCCAGAAGCAGAACTTCTGGGACAGGAAGTGATGACAGAAGGGAGCTGTATCACAGAATATTTTAAGGTGGCAGGAGGACTGGAAATCATTCCGTCCGATGTAGAGTGGACTCTGGTATCCGAAAAAGGTGAGGCAGAGGATTATGAAATAAGAAAGGTAAAACCATATCTTGCAGAACTTACCATCCGGAAGGCAGGAATCTATTTTTTGCAGGGAATGATTCGGTATGGGAAGGAAGAATGCTATGCAAAGAAGAAAATTGTGGTAAAAAAAGCTCCGGAGATAGAAGACATGGAATCTCTGGAAGAAGAAGGTCGTGTGAACCTGGTGTTGGAGCTTCCGGACTACGGAAAGGTAGGAGAGCAGATCCATGGCAGCATCCATTTGGCATCCAGCAGGAGACTCCAGTCAGTCAGGGTAGTGCAGGATAGAGAAGAGATTGGTGTTTCAGAAGATGGAACATTTGAGGCAGTCCTTCCAGGACAGGAGGGAAAGAGTGTATTTGATATCCTTGCCGTCATAGAGGGAGGGGGAAAAATACAAAAGCAGAAGGAGGTCATCGTGGATGATACCCCGCCAGTTATCACTATTACACCGGAGAAGGAATCCTATGTGTCGGGAGAGAGAGGAAGATTCCGTCTGGAAATCACGGACACGGCTCCCATACATCAGGTATCCGTATTTTGTGATGGAATAAAGCTATATTATGGATGGAATCAAGAGATTGAAACAGGAATTCTGTTAAGCGGGGAGCATACGATTGAAGTAACGGCATCGGATCTGGCAGGCAACGAAGCCTCCGGGCAGTATACATTCCGTGTAGAAGAAAGTGGAGGACAGGAAGGAGAAAATCCGGATGAATTCGGGCTCCGGCTTGACAGGAGCAGTGCAGGGATCGGGGATACTGTTACAGTACAGGTGGCGATGCCGGACAATATTGACCCATCCACTTTGACGGTTATGACAGGGGAAATGACCATACTGATGGAAAATAACCAGGGTATCTTTGTACCAGAAGAAGCTGGAGCTTATACCTTTGTGGCAGAGGCCAAAGACGGGAAAGGAGAAGTGTACCATGCAGAAGCGGTATGCATGGTGTATGATACAACGGATAAGACTGCCCCGCAGATCCGGATCACATCACCGGAGTCGGGAGCCATTCTTACGGATATAACGGAGATCACCGGTTCTATCACGGATGACAAGGGATTGGAGGATTATACGGTAGAATATGCACCGGAGGGCACCAGTGATTTTATACTGCTTGCAAAAGGGAAGGAAGAAAAGAAGGACGGTGTACTGGGAAAACTGGACACTACCCTGCTTTGCAACGGAAACTATACCATAAAGATCACTGTAAAGGATAAGGGTGGAAATGTCAGCGTAATTAAGACCCCAATAACGGTGGAAGGAAATCTTAAGGTTGGAACCATGCAGATCGGGTTTACAGATATCACAGCAAAGATGGGAGGCACCACGGTATCTGCCAGCCGCATGTATGACAGCCGTAACAAGAAGAAAGGCGATTTTGGTTATGGATGGAGCCTTGGGATGCAAGGGATGGAACTTTCCGAGAGCCATTCCCTTGCGGACGGTTATCGGATGGTTAAAAGTGGTTCCCTGCTGTCTACGGTCTACCAGATGACAGAGACGGTAAGCCATGATGTGATGGTAACTTACGGGGATGGCACCAGTGATCGTTTTGAACTGACATTTACACCAGAGAGACAGGCACTGGTGCCAATCTCTTCGGTGACCCTGGGCTACCGCTGTGTGACAAATCAAAAAGTAAAACTAGAGATTATCGGGGATGCCACTGCCATGGTTTCTGGTGGGGAACTGTTTTTTGAGGATGAGAACATGTATGACACGGTTTCCTATAAGCTGACCACGGAAGAGGGAAATGAAATCTATATCAGGAAGGAGACAGGTGTTTACAAAATAGCAGATGCCAGTGGCAATGTCATTACGGTGGACCAGAACGGATACCATGCGGAAAACGGAAGGAGCGTTACCTTTACAAGAGATCAGGAGGATCGTATTATAAAGGCAGAAGATCCGGCAGGGAATGTGATTTCTTATGCCTATGATGATGCAGGGGATCTGGTGTCAGTAACCGATGCTGCGGACCGTAGGGTAAGTTTTGTCTACGATAAGCAGCATAACCTTGTATCCATTACGGACCCATTAGGGATTGCAGTGGCAAGAAATGAGTATGATGAAGAAGGAAGGCTTGTTGCCACCATTGATGCGGATGGAAATCGGATCGAGTATGATTATGATGTGGAGGGCAGGACTCAGGCGGTAAAGGACCGAAGAGGGAATACCACAGTATACATTTATGATGATAACGGCAACATTTTACAGACAGTAGATGCCAGTGGCAACAAAACCACCAATACCTATGATGAATATAATAACCTGCTGACGACCAAAGATGCAAAGGGAAACAGTACTAGTTATGCTTATGATACATCAGGCAATGTGACACAGGTAACAGCGGCTGATGGTACGCAGGTAAAGAGCATCTATACCCATCAGAATCTTGTTTCTTCTGTTCAAATGGCAGATAAGACGGTTATGGAAATGGAGTATGATAACAGAGGCAGGATTTCTTCTGTGGAAGATGCAAATGGGAACGAAACTACTTATAGTTATACTACGGATGGAAAGCTCACGGGTCTTACGGATTCGATTGGGGAATACCAGCGGGTAACCTATGACAGTGAGGGCAATGTAGCTTCTACCACCAATGGTGCAGGGGAAAGTGCATCTTACTGCTATGACAAGGATGGAAGGGTAACCAGTGTTACTGTCAGTCGGGAGGAAAACGGAGCAGTCAGAACCTTTACCAGCCACTATAACTACAATGCGGCAGGTGATATTACAGAGAGCGTTGACAATGCGGGCAATGTGACCCAATATGAATATGACGCTAACGGCAACCAGACTGCTTCGGTAGATGCAAAGGGAAGGCGGATCACATATGAATATGATGACCTTGGTAATTTGACAAAGACCACCTATCCAGATGGAACCTTTGAAACCTTTACTTATGATGCCAATGGCAACAATGTAACAGCAACAGACCGGAGCGGGCTTACCGTTACCATGTCCTATGATAAGTTAGACCGCATGACCGGAAAGAACTATGCAGACGGTACAAAGGAAAGCTATGCCTATGATGCGGTGGGAAATGTAGCGGAACGGATTAGTACAAGCGGGGCAAAGACAACCTATACTTACGATAGAAGAAACCGCAATACTGCCATTACAGATGCCTATGGAAATGTGACAAGTTTTGAATATGATGAATCGGCAAGACTGACAAAGCGGGTGGATGCAAAGGGAAATGAGACATCTTATGAATATGACGGAAACGGAAATATCACCAGAACCATATACGCAGACGGTAACAGTGTCACAAGTGAGTATGATGCCCGTAACCGTGTCATCAGGCAGGAAGACCAGAATGGAAATGAAACCATTTATACTTATGATGGGGCAGACCGTCTGACTGGGGTAACGGATGCCTATGGAAACAGCTATACCTACGGATATGACGGTAATGGCAATCTAGTGACGGTAACCGATGCAAAAGACCAGGTGACCCGTTACACGTATGATGAGATGGGAAGAGTAAAGACAGTTACCAATGCACTTGGCAGGTCTGTGGAATATATTTATGATGAAACCGGAAATGTGACACAATCCAGGGATTATGCAGGAACCGTAACAAAGTATACGTACGATAGTATGGACCGTGTTGTAAAAAAGACCGTTGGGGATGCAGTAACAGAATATACCTACAGTGACACCGGGTTGCTTATGGAAGTAACGGGTAGCAGCGGAACCGTCAGCTACCAGTATGACCGGTATAACCGTCTGACAAAGCAGACAGATGTAAACGGGATTACCCTTACTTATGCGTATGATGAAGCTGGGCGGATAGAAAGTTTCGATAACGGATTCGGCAGGACGGCTTATGAATATGACCTGCTTGACCGTGTGACAAAGGTCATTGACCGGAATGGAAAAGCAACGGTATATGAATATGATGAGTCAGGCAACCGGAGTGCAGTCAGATACCCGAACGGCAGTGTGGTAACTTATATCTATGATGCATGCCAGAGGCTAAAGGAAGAGTGCGTAACAAATGGAAACGGGGTACAGTTGTCCAAGTATTCCTATGGCATTGGAAAAGCAGGGGAACGGACTTCTGTAACCGAGGTAAACAGTGGTGTAGAGACTGAGATTACTTATCAGTATGACAGGTTAAACCGTCTGGTGAAAGAAACCATAAAACGAGATGGGAATAAGCTGACAAATGAATATGCCTATGATGAGGTAAGCAACCGTACAGAGAAGAAAGTAACCGTAAAGGGTGATATAGCGGAACTTGCAGACATAGGATTGGATGGGGTTCAGGTAACAGAGGGAACCACAACCTATACCTACAATGCACTGAACCAGCTTGTTTCAGAGAATTCACCAGAGGGCAGCAGTGTCTATACCTATGATGCCAACGGCAATCTTATTAAACAGACAGGAAGTAAAACAGCGGATTATACTTATGACAAAGAAAACCGTCTGTTAAGGGCAGCTATCCGGCAGGGTAGCAGTGTAACAACAGAATCCTACACTTATGATTATGAAGGAAACCGTATCTCCAGAACCGTCAATGGGGATGATACAACATTTTATGTCAATGACACCGGTGCAGGCCTTACCATGGTTGTGGCAGAGACAGACAGGAATGGAGAAGAAACCGCATACTATACGAGAGGCGATGAACTTCTCAGTATGGAAAGGGATGGAGAGGCATGTTACTATCTGTATGACGGACATGGAAGTGTCAGAATCCTTACGAATGAGGCAGGAAGAATCACTGACCGCTACAGCTATGATGCATATGGGAATCTGTTAGGGAAAGAAGGGGATAGTAAAAACGAATTCCTTTATACCGGGGAACAGTACAATTCGAATACGGGACTTTACTACTTAAGAGCCAGATACATGAATCCATCTACCGGAACGTTTATCAGCATGGACAGTTATCCGGGAAGCATTTATGATCCGGTAAGCCTGCATAAGTATTTATATGCGAATGCAAATCCGGTGATGTATACGGACCTGAGTGGGTATGCCGCTAGTACAAATCTGACAGAAACAATTATAGCGGCAACGATTACTGTAATGTTTGTTTCAGCAGTAGCATTCCATGATCAGGCAATGATGAATATTTTTGCAAATTTACGACGGAATCTGGCTTCATCGGCAATGCTGCCGGGATGTACAGTTACTGTTGTGGATTGGAAAAATGTAATCTTGGGATTTCCGGCACATGATTTTGATACGAAATGGATTGTGACGGTTCCGGCAGCACTATTATCATGGCGGTTGTTTGAAGCTATTTATGCGACGGATAAGGATGTACAAAATATACCAGGAGTGCCTGTATATGAGGATGAAAAAGAGATTATTAATGGTATTCCTGCAGAGGAGCAGAGTGGGGCTAAGGTATATCAGAATAATAAGGACAAACCGAGCAATAAACCTTATAAAAATAATAAAGAGGCAAATAAGCAGGCTCAGAAACAAGGATATAAAGATGCACATGATTTGAAAAAGGATTATGTTGGAAAGGAAAATGTTTCAAAATTTGATATGAAATATGATACCAAAACAGGTGAAATATATTTGGAAAGTAAAGATGGAAAGATACAAATACCTACAGGCTTAAAAAATAAATAAAATGATTAAATCTTAAAGTTTGCTTTTATGTGGGTTGTTTTAGAGAAAAAGGTATAAGATGAATTGTGGAAATTTATATATTATTTTGCATGCGCTTAGTTTAACTGTGCTAAACCTATTATAGGTGATTGAAAAATTAAAATTGACTGGTAATGACGTATTAGATAGTCAACATGGCTAATTATAAATGAGGCAGTATGCAGAATATTAATTATTGCCGTACTGGACAGGAGGAGTGAATGGGAATAAATAATTTGAATAATATTGAGGTAAATTTAGTATTTAGTGGAAAGGATTTTAATTTAAAACAATTTACTGAAGAAATAGGAATATTACCATCAGAAATGAGAGATTCTGAAGATTGGCCGCAAGCAATTAAGAATAATGTTAATTTACCAGAGGGATTACAAGCCCATTGCGAATGGAGTATATCTGAACGACAAGTTGGAGGAAGAACTATTGAAATTCCTATAAAAAAAGTAATATCAAAAATAATTGGAAAAGAAGATAAGATTAAAGAGTTATGTAAAAAGAATGATATAGAAAAATCATTGATTATCATTATTTCTGGGGATTCGATGCATTTGCCAGAAATGGTTATTTCATCGGAATTGGTTTCATATTTTGGTGAATTAGAAATTGAAATAGGATTTGATTTATATGTATATGATGAATAGAAATGTTTTAATATAATTTTTTTAAATTGTAAATTTTTCATAATATGTATAAAGATATGCCATGTAACAAGATTTATAAATTATACCGGAGAACAGTATAATGCGGGTACAGGATTATACTATCTTCGTGCAAGATATATGAATCCGTCCGCCGGAATATTCATCAGCATGGACAGTTATCAGGGAAGTATCTATGATCCGGTAAGCCTGCATAAGTATTTATATGCCAATGCAAATCCAGTGATGTATACGGATCCGAGTGGGTATGCCGCTAGTACAAATCTGACAGAAACAACCATAGCGGCAACTATTACTGTAATGTTTGTTTCAGCAGTAGCATTCCATGATCAGGCAATGATGAATATTTTTGCAAATTTACGACGGAATCTGGCTTCATCGGCAATGCTGCCGGGATGTACAGTTACTGTTGTGGATTGGAAAAATGTAATTCTGGGATTTCCGGCACATGATTTTGATACGAAATGGATTGTGACAATTCCGGTAGCACTATTATCATGGCGGCTGTTTGAAGCCATTTATGCAACGGATAACGATGTACAAAATATACCAGGAGTGCCTGTATATGAAGATGAAAAGGAGATTATTAATGGTATTCCTGGGACGGATAAAGCTGGTCCAAAGATTTATGAAAACCAAGGCGATACTAGCAAAAAGCCAGATTTAGACAAGGTTAAAGATTCATATTTGAAAAGAAAAGGAATAGACGCACATGAACTCAAAAAAGAGGTATATGGTAAAAAAGCAAAGGTTGCAGAGTATGATATTTACGTTGATAAAAAAACAGGACAATTATATACACAGAGGAAACCACAGTATAATAAAAAAGGCGAACCTGCTATTCCTACGGGAGTTTATATAAAGTGAAAAATATAATCTATATATGTTGATAATATAATTTACATTATTATCTATAGACTAAAGGGAGTGTAATTAATTTTGGAGAAGACAAATATTATGATTGAATTTTGTATCATAGGGGATGAATTTAATCCACAAGAAATAACAAATAAATTATCAATAGAACCTACGGAATATTATTTAAAAGGTAGCCGAAGTAGTTATAATATAGAAAGGAAGGAAACATGTTGGAGTATAAGTACGGGCTATATAGATACTTTGTACATTGGTGAGCTTTTTGATATTTTATTAGAAAAATTAATAGATGTAAAAGAGATGATAGTTGAACTTAAAAAGAGTTTAAGATTAGAATGCAAATTTTTTGTGGTCATTAATATTGTACAGGATAATAAGCCTGCAATCTATTTAAATAAAAAAATTATTGAGTTTGCAGATTTTGTTGATGCGGAAATAGATTTTGACTTGTACATTTTGTAATGCAGTTTAAGGAAGAGTTGGCACGGTTGTTGGAAATATAGTGATATGGAAGTACATGATAGCATTAATTAAAATTATGTATTCAGATGGGATTGCGAAATCTATACCTATGATGCAAACGGCAATCTTATTAAACAGACAGGAAGCAAAACAGCAGATTATACTTATGACAAGGAACCCCGTCTGTTAAAGGTAGCCATCCGGCAGGGTAGTAGTGTAACCGTTTAAATGATTATAAGATTTCTTATGTTGGAATGACAAATAATCCATGGAGAAGAAAGAGGGAACAGGAAATAGCTGTAAAGAATTTTGATGGATTTGAAAGAGAATTTGCCAGAGCGGCTTCAATCTGTAAAATACCAACAGGTGATTTATATAATGCGATGAGAGGAGATTATAAATAATGGGAGCATGGTCTACAAGAATATTTGATGATGACGGAGCGGCAGATATAAGAGGAGAATACCGGATTCTGTTAGGTTATGGTGTGCCACCACAGGAAGCATACCAGAAAATAGAAGAATATTTTCTACCAGATTACCAGGGGGAGGATGATGAAGATGTTTATTGGCTTTCGATTGCATTGTTTCAATGGCAGAATGGCATCTTACTGGATGAAGTGAAACAGCGTGCAGTTGAATGTATTGATAACGAATCTTATCTGGAACGCTGGAAAGACAGCGGGGAGAAGACGTACCAAAAGAGAAAAAAATATTGGAAGAATTAAAATATAGGTTGGTAAATGAGGTAAATCCAACAAGGAAAAAATTTCCTAAATGTCCAATGTATTACAGATATAAGACAAAATGGAAGGAGGGAGACTTGTTAACATATAAAATGACAGAACCAATGTTTGAATGGGGAGAATTAGTGAGTGATGAGGATAAGAAAAGACTGCATGAAGCACAGAAACTGATAAAGGAAAGATTATATATTGCTTCGTGTTATTGAAATTGATAAAACATCTGTATCATCAATTTGTCCAGAACTGGATTATTCTTCAAGTGCTGTTGTTATGTTATATGATTGGATGGGAGATACATTACCCGAGGACAAAAAGTTTAATGTAATTCAATTTAAGCCAATAATTAATTATTTTTCAGATAAAAAGAAAAAGATTGTTAGTGCGATATGCCTAGAATTAGATGGGTCGAAAGAGGAAAGGTGAGATTATTTTATTAAAACGAGAGAATAATTTTCAGGTGCCAGAGATGTATGTCCAACATCCATGTGCTCCATTAGAGGCTGTTAGTGCGTTTAATCTATCGTTAATACAAACATTTGCACTTAAGGAAGGCGAAGAAACGGAATGGTATTCGGATAAACATTTTTCATGTAGTTGGCATGAAGATTCATTAAATGTTATTATTGAAGGAATGAAATCGTTTGAAGGCAAGTGAAACTGTGGCGAAAAATAATAAAATGTTTGTATATGTTTTTTTGATTGTATTGGTATTACTATGGGCAGAGGTATCCGATGCATGGGGATATTCAGAACATTTACCCATAAGCTTACCGAATAATTGGAATTGGTATGTTTATGGCTATATAAGCAGATTGGTATCCTGGAAGATATTTAAATGGGAGGTAAAGCTTGGAGACAATATTGGGAGAATTAGTATTGAAAAAAAATAATAGTGTAATTAATTATTCTATAATTGAGCTAGTTAAAGAATCAAAGCAATTTAGAGTAGATAGCAGATATAAAATTATTTGTGATACAGTTCTACAAAAAGGTGATGTGATTGAATGTTTAATTAATGTTCATGGAGAAAAGTTTTTAGAATCATGTGTTGAAACAGGAGAAAACCTTGCATTAATTAGTTTATATCTGAAAAATATAAAATTAAGTATTGGGACACAGGGGGATATGGATGATCGGGAATATCAATATTTGAGAAATGGAATGCAGATAAAGCTTTTAACCGATATTACAAAGATTAATTTTTATATTTCATGGTTAGAAATGGAGGATGTTGAGAAAGAAGACATTTATACATGGTTTGCATCCGATCCGCTATTTGATAGTTGATGTTGGAATAATTGTTATCCACATACATCCAAAATTGTTAAAATGTTTTCTTAGGATTATTGTTAGATTTTAGGTGAGGAACTGATGACGGACAGGGAAGCATCTATGACCCGGTAAGCCTGCATAAGTATTTATATGCGAATGCAAATCCGGTGATGTATACGGA
Organism: uncultured Lachnospiraceae bacterium; assembly: GCA_910584695.1. Classification (GTDB taxonomy): domain Bacteria; phylum Bacillota; class Clostridia; order Lachnospirales; family Lachnospiraceae; genus CAG-590. Next base: position 1,923 of record CAJUBR010000035.1, on the reverse strand, counting down.
CCTGAGTGGGTATGCCGCTAGTACAAATCTGACAGAAACAATTATAGCGGCAACGATTACTGTAATGTTTGTTTCAGCAGTAGCATTCCATGATCAGGCAATGATGAATATTTTTGCAAATTTACGACGGAATCTGGCTTCATCGGCAATGCTGCCGGGATGTACAGTTACTGTTGTGGATTGGAAAAATGTAATTCTGGGATTTCCGGCACATGATTTTGATACGAAATGGATTGTGATAATTTCGGTAGCGTTATCTTCGTGGCAGTTGTTTAAAGCTATTAATGAGGTGAAAGAGGCAGGTGATGAAGTTGATGTAGGAAAACAGGGCAAACATATTAGGGGACCTTCAAATTATAAAGAAGGTTCTTCAATGTAGAAGAAAGGGAATAATGGAAGTTCATGATAAACAAAAAGCATAGAAAAATGGAATACTTTAAATGATATTTAAAATATTTAATATAAAATACGGGGTGATGAGCTATGTATGGGTTAAAAGATACAAATTTTTATCAGATACTTATTAATAGAGATAACAGAAGGGCAAAATATTATGTTTTTTTTTTGAATCCTTTGGAACATGATATGGATGTGCTGTTACAATATATTCGAAATTTATTTCCTGAATTTCCTGATCATGGACTACAACACTCTATTAGGATAATTAAATATATAGGAAGTATTATGAATAAAGAACAACTTGATGATATGTCAAGTTTAGAAATTTTTATTTTTATACTTGCGGCATTGTTTCATGATGCAGGAATGACATTGTATAATGATGACGAAAAAGAAAAAATACGCAAAAATCATCACTGTTTTGCCCAAAAAGTAATTGATAAATATTTTGATAGTAATTTTAATAATTTAGAGGAAAAAGACAGAATAAAAGATGTGGTGATTTTTGTATGTTATGCACATGGTATATCTTTAGAGGAACTAAGAAGAGATAGAAAATTTAACATTAGTAGTCAAATAAGTTTTGAACAAGTAAGATATGGGTTATTGGCATTTTTATTGCGAATCGGAGATTTGATGGATTTGGAGGGGGAACGTGTTAATAACTTTAGAATGCAAATGTTTAGTAAAGATTTTTCTAAAATATCGTTTGAACATAATTGCAGGAGCCAAAATGTAAAAATTTATAAATATAATTCCGATAAGATTACTATTGAAGTAGAGGCAAAAAATATACAGCAATATAAAATATGGCATGATTGGTTTTCTTATTTGGAAAACGATATTTTATGTGCTAATACATATTTACAGGAAAAAAAGTATCATTTTCCGTGTCCTAATACCAATATTGTTAAGGCAGATGGTGCTAAATTTGATGTACAGGAGCTAAGATTTGAAATTGATGAAAAAGGTGGAATATGGGATATAATTTCGAGGTCAATATATACAAATGAATTGGATTTTATCAGAGAACTTGTTCAGAATGCAATAGATGCTATTCTGAAAAAAGTGTTTATTGATATTGAAAAGAAATTGAAATATGCATCTCCTAGGTCTTGGAAAGTAAATTCAGACAATAGTTTTGTATTGATATGTTATTCGGAAAAGCAGAGAAAGCTTTATGTAATCGATCAGGGAATTGGAATGAATGAAGATGATTTAAAAAATTTTTTATTTAAGGTTAGTAGTTCTGGAACTGTTCAATGTACGCAAAGGGAGTTTGAGTTTCCGGGAATAGCACAATATGGAATAGGTTTTGTATCTTGCTTAATAAATGCTGAAAAAATACAAATATTTACAAGTAAGTCCGAAGAAAGTAATATACATCAGGTTACCATGTCTTCAGATTTAAATGTCGCTTTTATTGAAAAGGAAATTAAGGTTAATCAATTTACAGGTACAGCTATTGTGCTGGAATTAAAAGGAAGATTCTCGGATAGAAAAATTGAAAGTTATTTGAAGGAA
>CAJUBR010000034.1 GCA_910584695.1 uncultured Lachnospiraceae bacterium | reverse complement strand
ATATGATAAGAAAGAAAAAGGAAAAAGACCATGGATATATCTTGTTGCAGCTTTTTGTGTATTGGAAATCACGTATTATTTAAGAGATTATTTTCAGATACGGTTATATGCTCTGAATGCATATACAAGTTTTTTTTCTCCGGGTGTTGTTGTTATGTCAGTCTTGGTGTTTTTATTTTTTGACAGCATAACCATTAAGATAAATCTATCTGGACTTGCCGGATTAACCTATTATGTTTATTTGTTTCATACAATAATATATATTTTGATTTTTGCAGTACTAGGTTCAAAGTATATTGTAAGTGAACTGGTTACAATTGCTGTTGTGACTTGCCTAACATTTGTTTTAAGTTTTATAGTGGCAGGAGTGTTTCAGAAAGTATGGAAGATATTTATAAAACGGTTAAGGAAAGATAGGAGTATGAAATGTGAATAATTTTCTGATGTTGAAGGAAACCGTTCCGATGTGAAAAGAAGGAGAGCATAGTATATGAATACAAAAGTATCTGTTATTATACCAATATATAATGTGGAGAAATATATCGAGGAATGTCTGTTATCCGCAATGCATCAGACACTGAATGAGATTGAGATCATATGTGTCAATGATGGGACGAAAGATAACGCAATGGAGATTGTGAACCGTTATGCGAAGGAGGATGACAGAATCCATGTAATCAATAAAGAAAACGGAGGATTATCCTCGGCTAGAAATGCGGGATTGCAGCAGGCATCAGGAGAATATGTCTATTTTTTGGATAGTGATGATTATATTGCTGAAAATATGTTAGAAATATTATATCAGGAAGCAGTGAAGGATGGTCTGGATAATATTTATTTTGATGCAGAATCCTTTTTTGAAAATGATGATTTGGAAACGAAACATAAACAGTATAGGGATTACTACAGGCGTCCTAGTATGTTTGAAGATGCGGTATCTGGTCCGGAACTGTTTGCTAAAATGGAAAATATGCATTTGTTTCGCCCATCTGCATGTCTGCAGATGCCGAAAAGAGAACTGTTAGATCATTATCATATCCAGTTTTATGAGGGAATTGTGCATGAAGATAATTTGTTTTCCCTACAGGTAATAATGTCGGCAGAAAAAGTAAAACATATGGCAACACCTTTTTATAAACGGCGTGTAAGGGAAGATTCCGTTATGACGGATGGGCAGGAGTTTAAACGTTCATATGGTTATTATGTTTGTATATCAGAGTTTAATAAGTTCTTGAAGCAGTTTGAATTTCAGGATAAGGAACTTATTAAAGCACTCCGTCATCGATGTTATGTAATGCAGAGTAATGCGGCAAAAGAATTTAAAACCGTGACTCTGGATGAGATTGATGCAGAATTAGAAGCATATCCGTTGGAAATCCAGATGGAGTATTCAATGTTGATTCGTAGACTGGTGGAGGAGAGAAGGACACAACAGGAAAAATATGATAAGAACGCACAACGTTATAAGAATGAAATACAGCAGATTAAGAACTCCGTGGCACACCGGACAGGGGAGGTGGTAACAAAACTGCCCCGGAAAGGATACCATTTGGTGCGAAATGTAAAGCAGAAGGGATTGTTGTGTACGGCATATGGAATTAAGAGAAAGCTTACAAATGAAAAGCCGGATTTGAATCCGGAACGAATCTGTGTGAGTATCATTATTCCAATGTATAATGCAGAAAAATATTTGCGTGATTGTCTGGAGCGTCTGCTACGTCAGACATTAAAAGCAATTGAAATTATTTGTGTGAATGATGGTTCTACGGACAAAACACTAGAAATCCTTCAGGAATATCAAGAAAAGGATACACGGATCAAGATTATCAGCCAGAATAATCAAGGAGCTGGAATAGCAAGAAATAATGGAATGTGCTCAGCAAAGGGAGAATACTATCTGTTTCTGGATGCGGATGATATATTTCACGACAGGTTATGTGAACAGGCATATTATAAGGCAAAATATGATATGGCGGATATTGTTTTGTTTGAAGCATATCGATATAATGTGCAGACACAGGAAAAAGAGGAGATGAACTGGGTGTTAAGGGAAAATCTCATTCCGGCCAGATGTCCATTCTCTGAAAAAGATACTGATAATAGGATTTATCAACTGACGACTGCCTGTCCATGGTCAAAGATGTTTCGTAGCGATTTTGTGAAGAAGGAAGGGCTCCAATTTCAAGACACAAAGAATGCAAATGATGTCTTTTTTGTAAGAAGTGCATTGGCTTTGGCAAAGAGGATCACGGTACTGAAAAAACGGCTGATCACATACCGATATAATGATGGAAGCAATACGCAGTCCAGAAAAAGTGAAGCGCCAATTGAATTTTATAAGGCATTTAAAGCGTTGAAAGAAGACTTGCTTAAACGAGGGGTGTTTGAGAGTGTAGAGAAAAGTTACGTGAATATGGTTTTATCGGAAAGCCTTTTTAACCTTCGGACAGCGGGAACTTCAGAAGCGGAGGAAATTATAAAAAAGAAACTTTTAGAGGAAGGGTTTGAATTTTTTGAATTGTCTAAATATCCGAAAGATTATTTTTACCGGCAGGATGAATATAAAGAATATTTAAAAATGATGCAGGAAACATAAATAATTTTTATCTGAAAGGATGTAGGTTATTGATACAAGAGAGGATATTGATTGGAGACAGATGATGAATTTGATTCATCTTGCTAATCCAATCATGTACATATTGTATTAAATGATACATCAGAGGGAATGTTTATAAATACTATTAATAAAATTGATTTATATTAGGAAAGAGAGGTATTATATTCAATGAAGGGAATTATTTTAGCAGGAGGATCGGGAACGCGTCTGTATCCATTGACTACAGTAACTTCTAAGCAGCTGCTCCCGATTTATGACAAACCGATGATTTATTATCCGATGTCTGTTTTAATGAATGCCGGAATCCGGGACATTTTGATTATTTCAACACCACAGGATACTCCAAGATTTGAGGAACTGTTAGGAGACGGACATCAGTTTGGTGTATCGTTAACTTATGCGGTCCAGCCAAGTCCGGACGGATTGGCACAAGCCTTTCTGATTGGAGAACAGTTTATCGGGGGAGATACGGTTGCAATGGTATTAGGGGATAATATCTTTGCAGGACATGGTTTGAAGAAACGTTTAAAAGCTGCTGTTGAAAATGCAGAAAACGGGAAAGGAGCAACGGTTTTTGGTTATTATGTAGATGATCCAGAGCGATTTGGTATTGTAGAATTTAATTCCGAAGGAAAGGCCGTTTCCATTGAGGAAAAACCAGTAAAGCCAAAGAGTAATTATTGTGTAACGGGATTATATTTTTATGATAACCGGGTTGTCGAATATGTGAAAACTTTAAAACCAAGTGCAAGAGGGGAATTAGAGATTACAGATTTGAACCGTATCTATTTGGACAACAGTGAATTGAATGTAGAGCTGTTAGGGCAGGGCTTTACATGGTTAGATACTGGTACACATGAAAGTCTGATGGAAGCATCAAACTTTGTAAAGACAATGGAGGATCATCAGCACCGCAAGATTGCCTGTTTAGAGGAGATAGCCTATCTGAACGGTTGGATTTCAAAAGAGGATGTACTGGAGGTTTATGAACTTCTTAAAAAAAATCAATATGGACAATACTTAAAAGATGTTTTAGATGGAAAGTACCTTGATGTGCTACATTGAACACTTAGCAAGGTGTTATCGAGCTTAGTGGACATAGTGTACATTGAGTACTTGGTATTGAATGTTTAGTGTGTGCGTAGCATGAATTTAGTATTATATTTAAGAAGAGAAAAGGAGAAAAGAATTATGACAATTATTGTAACCGGAGGAGCCGGATTTATTGGAAGCAATTTTATTTTTTATATGTTAGATAAACATCCGGATTATCGTATTATTTGTTTGGATTGTTTAACTTATGCAGGAAATTTATCTACTCTGGCACCGGTAATGGATAATCCTAATTTTCGTTTCGTAAAGGAAAGTATTACAGACCGCGGAGCAGTGTATAAATTATTTGAGGAGGAGCATCCGGATATTGTGGTTAACTTTGCAGCGGAGAGTCATGTTGACCGTTCTATTGAGAATCCAGAAGTATTTCTGGATACGAATATTAAAGGAACCGCTGTGTTAATGGATGCATGTAGAAAGTATGGTATTACCCGCTATCATCAGGTATCTACGGATGAGGTATATGGTGATCTTCCTTTAGACCGTCCAGATCTTTTCTTTACGGAAGAGACACCAATCCATACCAGTAGCCCATATAGTTCTTCTAAAGCAAGTGCTGACTTATTGGTTCTTGCTTATTACAGAACCTATGGATTACCTGTAACGATTAGCCGCTGTTCGAATAATTATGGACCGTATCATTTTCCAGAGAAGCTAATTCCGCTAATGATTGCGAATGCGTTGAATGATCAGCCGCTTCCTGTGTACGGAAAAGGAGAGAATGTTCGTGACTGGCTCTATGTGGAGGATCATTGTAAGGCGATTGATTTAATTATTCACAAAGGACGTGTTGGCGAAGTGTACAATATCGGTGGTCACAACGAAATGAAAAATATTGATATTGTTAAGATTATTTGTAGAGAGCTTGGAAAACCGGAGAGTCTGATTACCTATGTGACAGACCGGAAGGGGCATGATATGCGCTATGCGATTGATCCGACTAAAATTCACAATGAGCTAGGATGGTTGCCTGAGACTAAATTTGCAGATGGTATTAAGAAAACAATTCAATGGTATCTTGATAATAAAGAGTGGTGGGAGACGATTATTTCAGGGGACTATCAGAATTATTATAAAGAAATGTATGGAAATAGATAAATAGAATGGATGGTATTGGAATGAGAGTTTTAGTAACTGGAGCAAAGGGGCAACTTGGACATGATGTTGTTGATGAGCTGGAAAAAAGAGGATATGAAGCGATAGGTGTTGATATAGAAGAAATGGATATCACAGATGAGGCTTCTGTTAATGAGGTTTTATACAAAGAAAAACCGGAAGCAGTGATCCATTGTGCTGCGTGGACTGCGGTGGATGATGCCGAGGATGAAGACAAGAAAGACAAGGTACATTTAATAAATGCAGTTGGTACAGAGCATATTGCAAGAGTATGTAAAGAATTAAATTGTAAAATGATGTATATTAGCACTGACTATGTATTTCATGGTGAGGGAACAGATTTCTGGGAACCGGATGATATGGATCGCAGGCCGCTCAATGTATATGGTCAGACAAAGTATGAAGGTGAACTGGCAATTGAGAAGATATTAGAAAAATATTTTATCGTTCGTATTGCCTGGGTATTTGGAGTGCAGGGAAAGAATTTTATTAAGACAATGCTTCATTTGGGAAAGAATCATGATAAATTGACCGTTGTATGCGATCAGATAGGAAGTCCGACATATACCTATGATCTGGCAAGGCTTCTTGTAGATATGATTGAGACAGATAAATATGGACGCTATCATGCAACAAATGAAGGTATTTGTTCATGGTATGATTTTGCATGCGAAATATTTAAGCAGGCAGCAGCTATGGGTCGGATAGAGTATGATGATGAACATTTGACTGTGGAACCGGTTACGGCGGATCATTATCCATCGAAAGCAAAGAGACCTTCCAATAGCCGTATGAGTAAGGAAAAATTAACAGAAAACGGGTTTCAAAGGCTTCCGACATGGCAGGATGCAGTAAGGAGATATTTACAGGAAATTGAATTTTAAAATATAAATCTAAGCGGCAGTTATATTTTACTGGGTTATTGGAATATTATTACTGGTTATAAAGGAGAAAAAATATGGGACAGATAAAAGTAACAAAATGCCTAATTGAGGGATTATATGTGATTGAACCGACTGTACACGGGGATGAAAGAGGATACTTTATGGAGACCTATAACCAAAAGGATATGGAGGAAGCGGGACTTAATATGCGGTTTGTACAGGATAACCAGTCTTCTTCGACAAAAGGGGTACTACGGGGACTTCATTTCCAAAAAGAATATCCACAGGGAAAATTGGTTCGTGTGGTAAAGGGAAATGTATTTGATGTGGCAGTTGATTTAAGAAGTGACAGTAAAACATATGGACAGTGGTTTGGTGTAGAATTATCAGAAGAAAATAAGAAACAGTTCTATATTTCCGAGGGGTTTGCACATGGTTTTCTTGTTCTTTCCGATGTAGCGGAATTTTGCTATAAATGTACAGATTTTTATCATCCAGGTGATGAGGGAGGACTGGCATGGAATGATCCGCAAATTGGCATTAAGTGGCCACAGCTTATTGGGGAGTATCATGGTACTGCATCTGCCGAAGGGTATCATTTAGCAGATGGCAGTGCACTAAATTTAAGCGATAAAGATCAATTGTGGCTGGGTCTGAAAGATACATTTAAATTTTAAGGATAAAAGAACACGGTTTTAGGAATTATTTCTGACTTTGTAGTTATAATGGGAGAAAAGAGTTCATGAGTAATTTGTATGATGATATTATAGCAAAAAAGGAAAAGGTATCATTGGTGGGATTGGGATATGTCGGAATGCCGATTGCGGTTTCTTTTGCTAAAAAGGTGGATGTAATCGGTTTTGATGTAAACAGACAAAAAATTGAATTATATCGTTCCGGTATTGATCCTACAAAAGAGGTCGGTGATGATGTGATTAAGTATACAGATGTTGAATTTACAAACGATGAAAAAAAGCTGAAAGAAGCGAAATTTCATATTGTTGCAGTTCCGACTCCGGTAAATCGTGATCATACACCGGATTTGACCCCGGTAGAAGGTGCAAGTCATGTTTTAGGCCGAAATCTGACAAAGGGTTCGATTGTTGTCTATGAATCTACCGTTTATCCGGGTGTAACAGAAGAAATCTGCGTTCCTATTTTAGAGGAAGAATCCGGTTTGAAGTGTGGTACGGATTTTAAGATTGCTTATTCGCCGGAGCGGATTAATCCGGGAGATAAAGTTCATAGACTGGAGACAATTGTTAAAATTGTATCCGGAATGGATGAGGAGACGTTAGATATAGTTGCAAAGGTCTATGAATTAGTTGTGGAGGCAGGAGTTCACAGGGCTGAAAGTATCAAAGTGGCAGAGGCAGCGAAAGTGATCGAAAATTCCCAAAGAGATATCAACATTGCTTTTATGAATGAGTTATCTATTATTTTTAATAAAATGGGAATTGACACAAAAGCGGTGTTAGAGGCAGCGGGAACAAAATGGAATTTCTTAAACTTTGCTCCAGGGTTAGTAGGAGGTCATTGTATTGGGGTAGATCCTTATTATTTGACATATAAGGCGGAGCAACTGGGATACCATTCAAAGATTATTCTTTCCGGCAGAACGATAAATGATGATATGGGAAAATATGTAGCCGAGAATTCAGTGAAATCCTTGATTAAAGCAGGAGTCAGGGTGAAGGATGCAAGGGTTGGAATTTTGGGATTTACCTTTAAGGAAAACTGTCCGGATACACGTAATACAAGGATTATTGATATTGTAAACGAGTTAAAAGAGTATGCAATTGATCCAATGATATCTGATTCTACTGCGGATGCTGAAGAAGCAGAAAGAGAGTATGGGGTGACATTTGTAGATAAAAGTATGTTTAAAGATTTGGATGCAGTTATTTTAGCAGTGGCACATACCCAGTATTTAGAAATGAGCAGGAAAGAGATAGATTCCATGTATAATGAAAATAATGCCCAAAAAGTATTGATTGATATTAAGGGTCTGTTTAATAAAAAAGAGTATGAGGATGCAGGGTATCTATATTGGAGGTTGTAAAATGGGATATGAAAATGTGAAATTTGAAAAGGACAGTGTGTTTCTTGTAACTGGGGGAGCCGGGTTTATAGGCTCAAATCTATGCGAAGTTCTTTTGGATATGGGACATTATGTACGCTGTCTGGATAATCTTTCTACCGGAAAAAGAGAAAATGTTGATTTATTTATGGAACATGAAAGATACACTTTTATAGAAGGAGATATCACAAATCTGGATACTTGCATTAAAGCATGCGAAGGGGTTGATTATGTTTTAAATCAGGCAGCATGGGGGAGTGTTCCGAGAAGCATTGAAATGCCATTATATTATGAGGAAGTTAATATACGTGGAACATTAAACATGATGGAAGCTGCAAGACAGCAGGGAGTTAAAAAATTTGTATATGCTTCCAGTTCTTCCGTATATGGTGATCATCCGGTTTTGCCCAAAAAAGAAGGGCAGGAAGGTAATTTATTGTCACCATATGCACTTACCAAAAGGGTAGATGAGGAATATGGTAAATTATATAAAAAATTATATGGTCTGGATACGTATGGTCTGCGGTATTTTAATGTATTTGGTCGCCGCCAGGATCCGGACGGAGCTTATGCGGCAGTGATTCCGAAATTTATCAAAATGTTGCTGAATGGTGAGACACCTACTATTAACGGGGATGGAAAACAATCCAGGGACTTCACATATATAGAAAATGTAATTGAGGCAAATCTGAAAGCCTGTCAGGCATCTGGCGAAGCCGCTGGACAAGCATTTAATATAGCATATGGAGGAAGAGAATACTTGATTGATATCTATTATGACTTATGCAAGGTATTAAATGTAGAATGTGAGCCCAATTTTGGACCTGACAGACCGGGAGACATAAAGCATTCCAATGCGGATATTACAAAGGCAAAAGAGCTGCTTGGATATAGTCCTGATTGGGATTTTGAGAAAGGAATTGAGGCTGCAATTTCCTGGTATAGGGAAAATGAATCTGCATGGTAAAGAGGAATACATTTGACTTGATTGCAGTACCTTGAGGACTATGTAAATAGTACTGCTACTATTTTAGAGATTATTATTAATCTTATTGGCATAATAATGAATAAATTCCGTTAATGTCGGGACACCTATTTTTGAAGTGATTTTAGCAGTATAATATTTGTGCAGTTCCTCTATATCCATAGAACGCCATGCATTTTTAATGGCATTGTGCATGGCACGTTCCACACTGGTATTGGTTTTATTGTATTTTTCCCCAAGGATAATACCAAGGTTTTTGGTATGTCCATTGATTGCAAGAAGTATAGCATCTATTAAATATTTATGTCCAATGACACCCGGACTGATTCCGATCTTTTCCAATTCACGGTTGATTATTCGAACGATTTGCTTTTCCTTGTAGTTTGAAGTTCCAAAATCTGTGCCGTCCGTCTGTTGGTTCTGTATGATATTCTTCAGTATTTTCAGAAAGTGAATTACAGTTTTTTCAGAATAATCTGCCTGCTGTTTTGACATAATAAAATCAGCACCTAATTGCCGGGCATAATCATAGGTGACAGAACTGCAGTTATTTGTTGTAATGAGAATATATGGTTTCAAAGGAAGAGTCAGTTTATTTAAATCTCTTAAAAATACCAGTCCGTTTCCCTGACCTTGGTTTAATTCCAAATCAAGTATAACTACATCAGGTGTATCATCTTTTATTAATTCTAATGCACGGTAAGAATTATTGGTAATAGCAGTAATCGATATATCGGCTATGACATCAATTTGTTCGGTAAAGCGTTTGCAAACAGCCGGATCATCTTCAATCAGCATAATGTTTAAGTTCTGGTTCATAATATTCAGCTACCTCCTTTTTTTATTATACAATAGAATCTAATATTTTCCAACAAGGTTCAATGAAATAATTTAATGATACAAGAAGAAAAACAAATGTATAATAGTTTATATTATAAGAATCATGAAGAGGCTTCACATTCTCTTTGTGGGCGTCATAGAGATGAGATGGCGTTATTATAATGTTAATTTCTCAATATTTATGAAAAGCCCGGCTGCATTATATAATGTAGCCGGGCACTCTCTTTTTAAAACATTGAATACAAAACGGAGGAAGAATTAAAGTTTGATGATTGTTCTTGTTGTTATTTTTTTCCTTTTTGTTTTGGAACGTAATAAGTACGATAGTATTTGTTATTATATTGATCTTTGCCTTTGAAATGAACTTCCTGGTTTGATTTTATTTTATTATAGAGTGTTAGTATAACCTTTTTTTCATTGCTATTAAAATGATATGTATATCCGCCTGTTTTGACCGTGCCGGATTTAATATTTCCACAGACAAATTCAAATTTTTTCTTCCCGACTTTATCCGAGGTGACTAAAAAGGTATGGCGTCCGTTGTTTTTGTCACATCCTTCAATGATCAGATTTCCAGATGGATTATATTTAAATTGATTTTTTTTAACGGAAACCTTTTGGGATTGTTTGATCATTGCACCATAATAATAATGGTCAAAGATATTGCTGGAGACAGTAGCTTTTTTAACTCCTATTAAAAATACGCCAACGATACTTTTTCCTTGTGTAGAGACAGAACTGCGTTTAAATCTATTATTCCGGATGGTCAGATTCGTAACCTGATGTCCTTTTAAGCTATGGTGAACGCCAATCCCTCTCGGATAATCTGTAATGGTGTTTTTTTCAATCAGAATATTACAGCTTTTTGTTTTGTCAGCCTTAAATCCGGGTGCCCATCGCCCCTCACTTTTGGATTTATAGCAGATATCAACTTGAATGGCTTCGCTTGTAAACATGTCAGAGGTATAGCGGAAACCGGTAATTTTACAGTTTCGAATAGTTCCGTCCTTAACACCAGCCAATTCAATTGCATGTGCACCATAGCAATTCTTAATTGCGGTATTTTTAATCGTGATATTGCGGGAATGTCCCATATAGATTAAATTGCTGCTGGATTTTGCCTTTTTAATATTTCCACCGTCCCAGATTCCGCCAGAAACGATAATATCATGGGCAAGATTATAACCGCCAACTTTATTAGATTTGTGTTTGGCATCCGTGGTGCGGAGCATATTTTTGCCAAGTGCGGAGTTCATTCGCCTGATAACGGTTTTTTTGCTTAATTTAAGGGTGGTATTGGACTGTATATAAAGTGTCTTGTTGATATAAAAGGTTCCGTTTGGAATGGTAATTACGGTCTTATGGTCTTCAGATGCCTGATCCAAGGCTTGCTGGATTGCATTGGAATCGCTTTTTTTGTCTTTTCCATTTGCACCAAAGCTGGTGACATTATAATACTGGGTTGCAGCATAAACCGGTTTTTCTGATAAAACAAGCAATATAAAAACGGGTAGCAGGTATAATAAATGTTTAATTGTTAGTTTGTGTTGTGTTTTCATGGTTGTCTCCTTTTCAAATGCTGTTATATTAGGCAATTGCAAATCCCGATTAAAGTGGATATCCGTATTGTGTAATATTAGTGAAATATCTGTTAATCATAACATAAAACAGCCAATTTGTAAAATAAGGTATTTTGATACATCAGGGGGGATGGAGTATAACGGTTGAAATATTTTGGCACATCAATTATAATCATTATCTGATATATTATAATATTTTATATACAATGAAGGAGTAGGAGATGACAGACAATATTAAAAGGGTAAAGAAAGAATATAAGGATACACAAATATGCTGCTTTATGTATGGATTAGTTTTGCTTATGATAATAGTGTTAGGAAGTCCGTTAAGTATATCTTATATTTTAGATGAAACAGGAACTGTTGCAAATGCTGCCTATTTAGCTGGTTATAATTGGAACGACTGGGTCAATCATACAGGAGGATATTTTTACAAGTATGGTCAGGCTGTTTTTTATTATCCTATTATGAAAATTACCTCTAATCCGTATTTAATATATAAATTAATGATGCTTATAAATGGAGTCATTTTAGCATGGATTCCGGTAACTGCCTATATGATTTTGAGAAGGCATTTAGGGCAGGAAAATAAGGCAAAATGTATATTGGCATCTTTTTGCGTTTCAGTACTTCCTGCTACAGTATTGTATTCTTTGTTTGCAAGAGCGGATGTGATGTTAATTGCATTTGCATGGATTACCCTATATGCAGTATTGGAATGTATGGATGCCAAGAGCAGGAAAAAGAGAATTATTTTGTCGTCATTGATTGCCTTTCTTAGTGTTTATATGTATATGTGCCATTCCAGAGGGATTGTGTTTGTAATAGCTGTTTTTATGATTGTGTTTGTGATACGTTTTTTCTTGAAGAATAGGAAAATTTATTTTAGTGCTTATCTGGTTAATCTTGTAATATGGCTGTATGTTGATGACAAGCTGACCCATTATTTTAGAAGTAGTATATGGGGAAATGGAACAAAGAAAAACACTTTTGAAAATGTTAATACGGATAAATATGCTAATTTATTAACTGCCGAGGGATTAGAAACGGTTGTTAAGAATGCGACTGGCTGGTTGTTTAATTCTTTTTTGGGAACATATGGTTTTGTCCTTCTGGGAATCTTTTTTGCACTGGTTGGTGTGGTGTGTTATTTTACAAAGAAAAAAGATATTACTCCAAAGGAACTGGTAATTAATCTGTATTCGATTCTTGTCTATTTTGGGACACTTGCGATGGGCATACTATTTTCCTTTGGTTCTAATTATAAATTTATTATAGGCGAAAAGGTAAAACGTGCAGACAGGTTTCTATATAGCAGATACATTGCTCCGGCTTATGCAATTTTGGTATTAATTGCATTATATTATCTGTTTTTTAAGCGAAACAGTTTTAAGATAAAAACAAAGCTGGCGGCTTTATTTACTGGGGGTATACTGATTGTGTATTGTCGGACATGGCTTAAAGATTCTGTCAATCATGTGGAATATTCTTGGCGAAATACCATTGATTCTGCATTGTTTTTTGATACCGTTCGTTATGGAAACGATGCAAATAAATATAGTAATGTTTCACGAGCCTTATTGATGGCTGCTGTTTTAGCATTTATTGTATTGTTTATTGTAATGATAATAGAATACAATTATGATAAGTTAAAAAGAAAAAATCTTGTTTTTGTATTTGTTGGAAGTTGCTTTTTACTAAGCCTGAGTGTGAATTATGTTAAGCTCCGTTTAAAAACAGATGTAAGAGCCATGATAACGGTAGGTTCAGCTATTACGCAAATGTATCAGATTGAGGAGAAGACAGATATTTCCAATCTATATAGTGATGTGTATGTGGATACATCGGTTAGCCGATATAAAATGATGCAATTGGCAATGCCGGAGTATACAGTTCATGTAAAAAGTTCAATTCGTCCGGAAGAGGTAAGCAATATGTTTATTATTGCTATGAATTATAAAATAAATGAAGCATGGATGGGGACAGATTGTTATTTGATTAAAGATTTTGATTTTGGAAATTCAAAGACAACGGTAATTGTTAAAGGGGAAGAATTACGCAGCGAATTGGAAAAATGCGGAATTGAATTAGTGTCTGTTCCGCAAAACTATGCAGACCAGGAGAGTTCAAAAGAAAGAATACCATTCATACAAGCATTAAAGAAAACATTCGGATATCAATTAGATACGTTTCATTAATATTATAAGTGATTAATATCTATGGGATTATAAAGAAAAATATAGGTTTTGACAGAAAAGAATATCAGGATAATAAGAGCTTCTGATTTGTACGAATTAGAAGCTCTTATTGATTTTTGCGAGCAGCGAGCCGAGTGGCTGTTTGCAGATATTTGGCGACTGCCGCAAGGGTCAGCAATCCCGCTGCTTTGCCGTGGGTTGTTGACAGGGGAGAGCATTATATATGAAGGTGCAGTTTTAGGCAATCATATGGTCTGACATCATTTGAATCTTGCAATTTAGAGGAAATAGCGGCATGAAGATGATTGTTGACATTAATATAAAATAGGATATAATACCAATAGGATATATAAGAACATTTGAAAAATGAGTCAGTAATTCCTATATAAATCAAGAAGATTAAGGAGAAGAAAATGAAATTAATTATTCAAATACCATGCCTGAATGAGGCAGAGACATTGGAGATTGCATTAAATGATCTGCCGAAAAAGATTGATGGAATTGATGAGATAGAGTATCTGATTATAAATGATGGGAGTACAGACAATACAGTAGAAGTTGCAAAAAAATGGGGTGTCCATTATGTTGTTACGTTCAAAAAGAATAAGGGACTGGCAAAAGGATTTATGGCAGGACTGGAGGCATGTCTGCGTGCAGGAGCCGATATTATTGTAAATACAGATGCGGATAACCAGTATTGTGGGGAGGATATAGAAAAACTGGTTAGACCAATTTTAGAAGAAAAGGCTGATATTGTGATTGGAGAACGTCCAATTGATGATACAGAGCATTTTTCTCCACTTAAGAAAAAACTGCAGCATATTGGAAGCTGGACAGTCCGGGTTGCTTCAAAGTCGGATATTCCTGATGCACCAAGTGGTTTTCGTGCATATAGTCGTGATGCAGCTATGCGTTTAAATGTAGTGAATGAATATACGTATACTTTGGAAACAATAGTACAGGCAGGACATGAAAAAATGGCAATGACCTCTGTACCAATTCGTACGAATGCGGAACTGAGGGCTTCCAGATTGTTTAGTAGTATGTTTGGTTATGTTAAGAAATCAATGGTTACGATTATTCGTTCCTTTATGATGTACAAGCCATTAAAGTTTTTTGGAAGTATTGGCATAATTGCGTTTTTAATTGGATTAATACTTGGCATCCGCTATCTTATATTTTTCTTTACAGGTGGAGCAACAGGACATGTTCAGTCTCTGATTTTGGCTTCTACCCTGATGATGTTAGGATGTATGATTGGAATTATCGGCTTACAGGCAGATATTATTGCAGCAAATCGCAAGATTTTAGAGGATGTGCAATATCATGTACGAAAGATTGATTATGAAAGGGTAAAAGAACAGGAAGAAGAATAAGTAGAACGGGTGATCGTTCGGATGTTCAGATGGAGAAAAGGGTATGGAAAACTGTCAAATATCAATTATTATCCCACATTATAATACACCTGAATCCCTGCTTAAGTTAATACAAAGTATTCCACCTAGAGAAGATATTGAGATCATTGTTGTAGATGATAACAGTACCGTTTCGCTAGATGATTTGTACGAACAGTTGAAGCAGTTTCCGATGGTTCAGTTCATGGTAAATGATTCTGGTATAAAAGGAGCCGGTGCAAGTAGAAATGTTGCACTGAAAAATGCTATTGGTAAGTGGATTTTATTTGCAGATGCAGATGATTTTTTTACGGAAAACTTTTATGAAAAAATAACACCATATTTGGATTCGTCCTATGATTTGATATATTTTCCGCCAACTAGCATGGATGTAATAACAGGACAGACTTCTTCGAGACATGTTATGTATATGGAATTAGTGGAACATTTCTGTAATAAGCCCACTGTCCGTAATTTGACTGAGTTAAAATATGGATTTTGTACGCCTTGGTCTAAGATGATAAAACGAACAGTTTTTGAAGAGAATACACTTAAATTTGACGAGATTTTAGTTTCAAACGATATTATGTGTATGACAAAGTGTGCATTTTACAGCCAGAAAGTAGCAGCATCGAACCAGACAATTTATTGTGTTACCCGTGGGGGAAAGACGCTTACCTCCTTAAAGGATGAAAAACGGTTTGATACCAGAGTAGATGTTTTGGTACGGCGGTATACATTTCTGAAGGAGAATTTGCCGGGGAAGGAGTTCCGTTATGCTCATATTGACCGTTTGGCACTTAGCAGACTGGTGGATGTATTTATCGAGCATTGGGGGATATCAAAGTTTTTTTCTATATTAAAGCTTTATCATAGAAATGGAATCCGGTATTTTGATATAGGACTGCTGAATCCAGTTACTTTGTTTCGCAAAGCAAAGATTCAGATATCGTGGTGGATGGATATCAAAAAGCATCGGTAAATGTATGGAGGTGTATTGTGAATACAGTTGAGAATACAGTAAATAATGATTTGTGCATTTCCTGCGGAATCTGCAAAGCAGTTTGTCCCAAGAACTGTATCAGTTATCAAAAGGAAAAAGGATTATGGGTTCCGGTAATTGATAAGGAGGAATGCATTCACTGTGGGAAATGTTATCAGGTATGTCCCGGAAAGGGATTTTCTTATACTGAAAATTTGTCTCAATCGAAGGCACCCTCGTTTTGGTTTGGGGAATATCGTGGCATATATACTGCATGGACATTGGATGAGAAACGGAGAAAAAATGCAGTAAGTGGTGGGGTAGTTACGGAACTGGTATACAGTCTTCTGGAAAATGAAGAGTATGATTCCGCATTTTTGGTAGGCACACATCAATATCAGGAAGGGCAGGTGCATACGAACCGTTATGTCAGGGGCGATGCATTGGAGAGTTCACAGAAGTCCCGGTATCTTCCGGTTTCTCAGGAAAAAACGGTAGCTTATATTTTATCTCACCGTGAGGAGAAAGTGATTTTAGTCGGTACCGGCTGCTTTGTTGAAGGAATGATTAATATAATCAATTCTTATCATTTGAAAAGAGAGAATTATTTTATAATAGGTTTGTTCTGTGACCGGACTATGTCATGGGATGTGATGGATTATTTTTCAGGGCATCCGTCATTGAACGGAGAGAGACTGGATAAATTTTTCTTCCGGACAAAAGATGCAGGCGGCTGGCCTGGTGGTGTGCAGATGGAAACTGATTCGGGCAGAGTGAT
This sequence comes from uncultured Lachnospiraceae bacterium, assembly GCA_910584695.1. Classification (GTDB taxonomy): domain Bacteria; phylum Bacillota; class Clostridia; order Lachnospirales; family Lachnospiraceae; genus CAG-590. Next base: position 13,591 of record CAJUBR010000034.1, on the reverse strand, counting down.
TAAGCTTCCCAACACGGAACGTATGAAGTTAAAGGATTATTTCCATCCTGAGCGTTGTATGTATTGTTTGGATAAGCTGAATATGTTTGCGGATATTTCCGTTGGAGATAATTATACAAAGGAACATTCGGATACGATGGGGAGCAGTAGTGTCATCGTGAGAACGGATATGGGGATGCAGATATGGGAGAAATATAAATCTCATTTCGTATGTCAGGAATCAACACCAGAACGGATAAAAAAGAGCCAGCATCTGGCAAGAAGAAAAGAAAACTACTGGTATGCAGGATTAAAAGAAAAAGCAATCGGACAGAGGATAAATGAAACGGATGGAATACTTGAAAAAACGGGAATTCCTTTAAAGATTAAGCTGAAATATCGTATGAGAAGGTTTAAACTGTGGGCGGGAAATTATTGCAAAAAAGCTTCCTGGATACTGTCGGTTTGCCTGATCTGGGAAAATATGAAGCTGAAAGTTAAAAAAATGTTGGAAAGGAGTTCGATATGTCGGTAAAGGTACTGGTAACAGGAGGCAATTTTAAAAATAAAGGTGCACAGTCCATGCTTTTTGTCACAATAGATGAGATTCGGAAACGAATCCCTGACAGTGAGATTTATTTTGGGTGCAGTGTGGGTGATCCAAAGCTTTCTGATGTGCATTTTAAACAAATATGTTATTCAAGAGAGGCAAGATATATTGCATTAGGCAGACAGGTAGTCTTGAATTTTTTTATTGCTCTTGCAAAAGCAGTGGCTTATTTTCTATATGGGAAGCGTTCGAATCTCTTGAATTTTTTTGATGCGAAGCGTTATATTTCCTCTATGGATCTGATTGTGGATGTAAGTGGTTTTGCATTAGGAGATAAGTGGTCAAGACGTATTAATGAGAGTTTTTTAAATACAACGAGGCTTGCAAAACGATACAATATTCCAATCTTTATCATGCCTCAGTCCTTTGGTCCATTTCAGTACCCTTCCGGATTAGAGGATATAAAAGAGGAGATTGCAGAGCTGTTGCAGTATCCACAGCTTATATTTGCACGGGAGAAGGAAGGATATGAACTGTTAACAAAGGATTTTGGATTGACGAATGTGGTATATTCCAGTGACCTGGTACTGCAAAATAAGGGGGTTAATGCAGAGAATATATATTTAAAACCACCAGTTTTGTCTCTGCCAGAAATTTCTACGGAGCATAACGTGGGAATTGTTCCAAACCGCCAATGTTTTGTACATGGAGAGAAAGAGATTATTCTAAAGCGTTATCGTGCTATTGTAGAGCTGCTTTTAGAACAGCATAGAGAGGTATACCTGTTCCGGCATTCATTTGAGGATTTGACATATTGCAGGCAGATAGTCGAAATGTTTGAAAACGAACCACATGTACATTTACTGGAAAATGATTTTTCCTGTTTTGAGTATGATGCATTTGTAAGGAATTTTGAGTTTATTATATGTTCCAGATTTCATGGAATTGTACATGCTTATAAAAACCACGTTCCGGCGATTGCTCTTGGCTGGGCTGTCAAATACAGAGAGCTTACGGCATCTGTGGGACAGGCAGCATATATATTTGATATTACAGATGAGAACTGTGAAGAAGAAGCCATGTTACAGGCAGTCAGACAGATGATCCGGGATTTTGAGCAGGAAAGTGAAGTAATACAAAGTCATATTCAAAGCATTCAATCTGAAAACTGCTTTGAATGTATATCAGAATGGGTGAAGAATAATTATGAGTAGAGAGACTTCCCTTGCAAAAAATACTTTTATAATGACCATTGGAACTGTATTGCCAAAGGTATCATATCTGATTACACTTCCAATTGTTACTGCCAAGCTGACAAAAGCGGAATACGGAACCTATGATTTGATTACGACTATGGTCTCACTATTTCTGCCGGTTGCATCCTTGCAGATACAGGCAGCAGCGTTCCGTTTTCTGATTGACTGTAAAGAAGATAAAAAAGAAACAAACCGTATCATTACAAATGTTGTAGTATTTGTAACGATTACTTCACTGATTGCATTGGCAATTCTTTATTTTGCATTGTTTCGCATATCTTCTGTAATCAGAATTTTAATCTGCGTATATTTTTTTACAGATATCTTACTGCGTACATTGGTTCAGATTGTGAGAGGACTTTCAAACCCCGTATTGTATTCTCTGTGTACCTCTGTGCAGCCGGTGGTCAATATGCTGCTGGTTGTAATATTGGTATATTTTATAGATGGGGGATTAGAGGGAGCACTGGTTGCAATGACAATTGCTACGGTGGTGTCTCTTGCGATTGTTCTGATCAGAGGGAAAATATTTGCAGGAATAGATTTAAAATTGTTGTCAAAGGGTACCTTGAGGGAGTTGATTGGCTATGCGTGGCCGATGATTCCTAACTCTCTGTCCTTATGGCTGCTGCGTTATTCAGATAGATTAGTTTTGCTATCGTATATAGGGATTAATGCAAATGCCATATATAGTGCGGCAAACCAGATTCCTTCCATATATTCTCTGGCCAATAGTGCATTTACCCAGGCATGGCAGGAAAATGCATCTATCAGCCTGAAAGAGGAGGATGCTGCCGAGTATTACGGAAATATGTTTGACAATATATTACGGATTCTGTCCGGTATTTTAGCAATGCTGATTGCAGTGACACCTATTTTGTTTCTGTTTCTGATACAGGGGGATTATCATGAGGCATATTGTCAGATGCCAATTTTGCTGATGGCAATGTTTTTTTCTTCCATTTCTTCTTTTTTAGGTGGAATTTATGTTGCCCATAAAAAAACCAAAAATGTAGGAGTAACCACAATCATCGCCGCAGTGTTGAATTTACTGATTGATTTGACCATGGTAGGGCGGTTAGGGATTTATGCGGCTTCTATCTCAACACTGGTTGCTTATCTGTTTCTCTCTATTTACCGGATGAGAAATGTCAGGAAATTTCAGGAAATTAAATATCGTTATGGTAATATCTGTGGCTGTGTGGCAGTTTTAGTGGGAATGTGTGTTTTATCATGGTTTAACTATTTTTATCTTAATATATTGAATTTCTTATTTGGGACCATATTTGCAATATATATAAATAAAGAATTGATTAAGAAGACTTTTGCATTGTTGAAAGGCAGAATACAGAAAAAAAGCTGAAGGTGGTAAAGTTATAGATGAAGCAAGGAATGGAAGATATTTTAGTTTCAGTAATAATGCCGGCATATAATTGCGAAGATTATATTGAACAGGCAATCTGTTCTGCACTGGTACAGTCTGTTTCGTTGGAACTGATTATAATTGAAGACGATTCCAGTGATGGAACCAGAGAATGCATTCAGCCTTTTTTAGAGGATGAAAGAGTTATTTATGTTTGCAATCCGTATAATATGGGGGTTGCGGCCAGCCGGAATAAAGGAATACAGATGGCAAAAGGAAAGTATATTGCCTTTTTGGATGCAGATGATCGTTGGACTGCGGATAAACTGGAACGCCAGTTAAAGCTTATGCGGGCAAAAGATGCAGTGCTTTGCTGTACTGCACGGGCATTGATGAATCAGGAGGGAAAGCTTACCGGAAAAGTTATTCCAGTAAAGGGGAAGATTACTTACAAAAATCTGTTATATAGTAATTGTATCAGTATGTCTTCTGCTGTGATAAAAAGAGAAGCTGCACTGGAATTTCCGATGGAGCAGGATCATTTGCACGAAGATTACATTTTGTGGCTTACGGTCTTAAAGAAATATGGTGTGGCTTATGGAATTAATGAACCTATGCTGGAATATCGTGTTTCCCAGGGAAGCAAGTCAGGGAATAAATTGAAATCTGCAAAAATGACTTTTGGAGTGTACCGCCATATTGGACTGAATATATTTCAGAGTATATATTATTTTATATTTTATACGATACATGGTATATTAAAGTATATTTGATATTGTGTGAGAATTAATTTTTTGATAGTTGTCAATTGTTATATAAAGTGGTATAATTTTGCTAGTTTTGTAATTTGAACATAATCTATTTCATATAGTGATAACAGAGTGACAATAAGGAGGACAACACATGTGTGGTATTGTTGGTTATATCGGCAATGAACAGGCAGCCCCGATTTTATTAGATGGTTTGGGAAAACTGGAGTACAGAGGCTATGATTCTGCCGGACTTGCAATATATGATGGCAGCGATATTGAGATTGTAAAGGCAAAGGGGCGTTTACAGGCATTAAGGGATTTGACAAGTGATGGTAACGGAATCAAAGGTATGGTGGGCATTGGTCATACGAGATGGGCAACCCATGGAGAACCAACCGTTTCCAATGCACATCCCCATTGTAACGAAAGCAGATCCATTGCAGTAGTACACAATGGAATTATTGAAAATTACCAGCCTCTTAAAGAAAAAATGATTTCAAAAGGCTATACCTTTACTTCTGAAACAGATACGGAAGTTGTAGCACATTTGCTGGATTATTACTATAAAGGTAATCCGTTGCAGGCAATTGAAACGGTAATGCAGCGGGTGCAGGGTTCTTATGCGTTGGGAATTTTATTTAAGGATTTCCCGGATAAGGTATATGCAGTGCGCAAGGATTCTCCTCTGATTGTAGGTGCTTCAGAGACAGGGAATTTTATTGCATCGGATGTTCCGGCAATTCTTAAGTATACAAGGGATGTTTATTTTATTGAAAACCGTGAGATTTGTGAACTTTCAAAGGATAGTATCATTTTTTATAATGAAGATCTGGAGATAATAGAAAAAGAGACAAAGACGATTGAATGGGATATTGAAGCTGCCGAAAAAGGTGGATACGAACATTTTATGTTAAAAGAAATTTACGAACAGCCCAAAGCGGTTCTGGATACAATCAGTCCACGGATAAAAGGGGATAAGATTGTGATTGACGAGCTTAACATGACGGAAGAAGAGATGAAACAATTAAAGCGCATCTATATTATCGGATGTGGATCTGCTTATCATGTTGGTGTTACCGGTAAATACGTAATTGAGAAAATTACAAGAATTCCGGTTGAAGTTGATCTGGCATCAGAATTCCGGTACCGCAATCCGATTCTGGAAAAGGATTCCATGGTGATTATTATCAGCCAGTCAGGGGAAACGGCAGATTCGCTGGCAGCACTGCGTAAGGCACAAGAACTGGGAATTAAGGTGTTAGGCATTGTAAATGTTGTAGGTTCTACGATTGCAAGAGAAGCGGATAACGTATTATATACATGGGCAGGACCCGAGATATCCGTTGCAACAACAAAGGCATACAGTACACAGCTTTCCGCATTGTATTTATTGAGTATGTTGTTTGGAGATATAAGAGGTACCATCTCTTCTGAAGAATATGATGAAATGCTGGCAGAGTTAAAAAGTATTCCGGATAAGATTCAGGAAATTTTAGGAGATAAGGAGAGAATCCAATGGTTTGCAAGTAAGTATGCCAATGCAAAAGATGTATTTTTCCTGGGAAGAGGTACGGATTATGCAACTGCTTTGGAAGGGTCTTTAAAATTAAAGGAAATATCCTATATTCATTCGGAAGCTTATGCGGCAGGTGAATTAAAGCATGGGACAATTTCACTGATTGAAGATGGAATATTGACCGTGGCGGTAGTAACCCAGCCGGATTTGTATGAGAAGATGATTAGCAATATTGTAGAGGTTCGAACCCGGGGTGGTTATATCTTTACATTAACCAACAAAGGTAACTGTGTGATGGAAGACACATCAGATTTTACAGTGTACGTTCCAAATACACATCCTTGTTTTGCACCATCTCTTGCTGTAATTCCGCTGCAGCTATTTGGATATTATGTATCAGTTGCAAAGGGCTTAGATGTGGATAAGCCAAGAAATCTTGCAAAATCTGTTACAGTGGAGTAAGAGCCAGGAGACATTAGGAGGATTAATATTCATGAGTAAGTCGCGAAAGAGTAGTAAAACGAAGAAACTGGGAATTATACTTGTATTAGAGATTATAGTGTTTATTGGGTTGGTAGTTGGTTATGGATGGTATTATGTAAACCATACATTGAATAAAATGCAGAATGATACTACAGATAAAGATGAGATTGATGTTAGTGATGCCGTTACGGAAACAATGAAAGAAAAATATATGACCATTGCTTTATTTGGTGTGGATACCAGAGATAATGTAGACATGACAAAAGAAGGCGTGGCTAGAAGTGATGCGATTATTATTGCAAGCATCAATAACGAAACCAAAGAAGTGAAGCTGGTTTCTGTATATAGAGATGCGTTTCTGGAAATGGCGAGAACGACGCCGTCTACACAGAAAGTAACACATGCATATTTTCTTGGTGGACCAACCTGTGCAATGGAAACATTGAATAAGAATCTGGATTTGAATATAACAGATTATGTGACGGTGGATTTTAAGGCACTTACCAATGCAATTGATGCACTAGGCGGTGTAACCATTGATGTAAAAGAAAACGAACTGAATAACCTGAATCATAATCTGGAAGAACAGATTGAAGTAACCGGAATTGCTTCCGATGGTGTGTGGTCTGCCGGTGAACAGACATTGAACGGCTCTCAGGCTACAGCTTATGCGAGAATTCGTAAAGTCGGTAATGGTGATTTTGAGAGAACCCAGCGTCAGCGTGCAGTTATTTCTGCAATGATTGAAAAGGCGAAGAATTCGGATTTGTCAACGATTAATAATGTGATTAATGAAATATTCCCTCAGATTGCAACCAATCTGACAAATAAGCAGTTAATTTCATTGGCGGCGAGTGTATTTGATTATGAGTTGAAGGATAATATAGGATTTCCACTGTCAAACAGAACACCGACACTTGGCTCAAAGGGCAGTGTGGTAGTTCCCGCAGATCTGTTGAGCAACGTAAAGCATTTACATGAATTTTTATATCCAGAGGATACAGCATATGCACCTTCTTCAGAAGTACAGAGGATCAGTGCAGCGATTACTTCTGAAACAGGTATTTATGATGAATTTACAGAGGATAAATCAACAGAGACACCTACCGCTACGAATTCCGGGCAATAATGCCTGCTGAAAACGGATAGACAGCGAAAATATACAAAAAGGATACAAAAAATAAGCAAAGAATATGCAAAAAAAAGGAACTATATATGTTAGAGAATTATCTAATAGGTGTAGTTCTTTTTTGATGAAAGGAGGATATGGGAATAATAAAAATGAAGAAAAAATGAAGAAAGATGAAGCTTTTGTCGAAAGTGTTGCAAAACAAAAGCATGGGTACTATAATAGGTAACGTTGTAAAATAAAATTGTTTTACACAAAGTATTTGGATTGGAGAGTGGATTTATGAAACAGATTTTAAGACAAGCGTATTTTCGGCTGTTCTTCGCATTGGTATTGTGCGGGATGCTGGGGATTGGAACTGTGGCAAAGGCAGACAAGGTGGTAAGTGCAGAGCCGGCAACGTCAGAGGACAAAAAACAGGATAACACTGAACAGGAAGGCGAGGTTGAGAATGGATGGAATGTTTCTAAGACCAGCTATTATGTGAATGGAAAAAAAGCTACCGGGGTAAAGAAAATAGACGGTAATTTGTACTATTTTGATAAAAATGGAAAACTCTATACCCAAAAAGGTCTTAGAAAACTAGATGGGAAGACATATTATTTTGCAAAGAATCATACGTTGAAAACCGGAATTATAAAAAATAAAGGAAAGTATTATTATTTTCAAAAGAAGAATGGGCAGCGTTATGAAAAAAAGGGTGTCAAGAAGGTAGATGGAAAATATTATTGCTTTACTGATACATATAGTCTTAAATCAGGTTGGTATCGTAATAGTAATAAAAAGCGTTACTATTTTGATAAAAAGAATTTTGCGGCATTAACTGGTTGGAAATATGTTGGGAAGTATAAGTATTATTTTGATAAGAAGGGTCGGCTTAGTCAGGATGTGCGTAAGAAATTAGGGAAAAGATCTTCTTATATGATTAAGGTTAACCGTACAGCCAGTTGTGTAACGGTATATGCAAAGGATGGAAGAAAAGGTTACACGATCCCAGTTGTTGCATTTGTATGTTCGGCAGGAAAAGGTACTCCGACAGGAACCTTTAGTATTAAGGATAAATTGCGCTGGCATGAATTAATGGGACCGTCCTGGGGACAATGGTGTGAACATTTGACGACAGATATTCTGTTCCATTCCGTGTATTATGATAGGGAGCGGGATAACAAATCACTTAATGTCAGTGCTTATAATAAGTTGGGGACAATGGCTTCCCATGGATGTATCAGATTGACAGCAGGGGATTCAAAGTGGATATATGATAACTGTAAGGTAGGCACGAAAGTTGTTATATATAATAATAAAAAGAATCCAGGACCGTTTGATAAACCTCAGGCACGGAAGCTTAGTAAGAACCATACATGGGATCCTACAGATCCGGCTTTTAAATAGAAAAATACAGATTCTGAATGATTAGGTAAGATGCACGAAAATGATTTTTGTAAAAAGCATGTTTTTTGCAAAGGATGGTTTTCGTGCTTTTTTATTCCCGCGGGCAATGAACCAAGCGGACATGCTTGTATGTACATTTGGCGAATGATGCGATAGTTGACGGCCCTGCTGGTAAGCAGCAGGGTTGTTGACTTCTGCGAGTAATTAAAAAGGTGATTTGAATTGTATGAAAACAGTAATATATAATAGAAAATTTATCATAATGTATATACAATTTATAAATATATATTAAAAAAATGTATAATAAGACAATATGTCGTATTTATTCTATTTACAAAACGGAAAATTAATTGTATGATAGCACTAGTTCAATATAACGAAAGGTGAATTCATAACACCTATATTATATCAAAAAAGAGAAAGGAACGAAAGTGATGAGGCAACAATTTGACGAGGCTGTGAAACGTGAAGTTGGTTTATACCATTCTGAATTTGAGCATGATAACTGTGGGATTGGTGCAGTTGTAAATATCAAGGGAAAAAAGAGTCATGGGACTGTTACAAATGCATTACAGATTGTAGAAAAACTGGAACATAGAGCCGGCAAAGACGCCGAGGGAAAGACAGGAGACGGTGTAGGTATCCTTTTACAGATATCACATAAGTTTTTTAGTAAAGCTGTCAAATCTCTTGGCGTTTCTTTAGGTGAAGAGAGGGATTATGGTATTGGTATGTTTTTCTTTTCACAGGATGAATTAAAGAGAAATCAGGCAAAGAAAATGTTTGAGGTGATTGTGGAAAAGGAAGGTATGGATTTTCTTTGCTGGAGAGAAGTACCGATCAATCCCGGTATTTTGGGAAAGAAGGCTGTTGATGTTATGCCCTGTATCATGCAGGCATTTATTAAGAGACCAGAGGATGTAAAGAAGGGGCTGGATTTTGATAGAAAGCTTTACATTGTAAGAAGAGTATTTGAACAGTCAAACGATGATTCCTATGTTGTATCCCTGTCCTCCAGAACAATCGTATATAAAGGTATGTTTTTGGTGGATGAACTGCGTCTGTTCTTTGGGGATTTACAGGATGAGGATTATGAATCCGCGATTGCACTGGTACACTCCCGTTTTTCAACTAATACAACCCCAAGCTGGCTTCGTGCTCATCCGTACCGTTATCTGGTACATAATGGAGAGATTAATACGATTCGGGGAAATGCAGATAAAATGCATGCCCGTGAAGAATCCATGGAGTCAGATCATTTTAAAGGGGAAATGCATAAGCTAACACCTGTTGTGGACCCGGATGGCTCTGATTCCGCAAGACTGGATAATACATTGGAATTTCTGGTAATGAGTGGTATGCCCCTTCCGTTAGCAGTTATGATTACAATTCCGGAGCCATGGGAGAATAACCGGTATATGACACAAAAGAAGAGAGATTTCTATCAGTATTATGCGACAATGATGGAGCCGTGGGATGGTCCTGCATCTATTTTGTTTACGGATGGTGATATCATGGGTGCGGTACTTGACCGTAACGGACTTCGTCCGTCCCGTTATATGATTACGGATGACGACAATCTGATTTTGTCTTCTGAGGTTGGTGTTCTGGATATTGACCCGGGACATATAGTGATGAAAGAAAGACTGCATCCGGGAAAAATGTTATTGGTAGATACTTTGCAGGGAAAGCTGATTTCGGACGAAGAGTTAAAAGAACAGTATGCAAATGCTCAGCCTTACGGGGAATGGCTGGATTCTAATCTGGTTTATCTAAAGGATTTGAAGATACCAAATAAAAAGGTAGAGGAGCATACAAAGACAGACAGAGCAAAATTGCAGCGTGCATTTGGCTATACCTATGAGGATTTGAATACCATTTTACCGATGGCACAAAATGGAACGGAGGCCATTCAGGCAATGGGTACGGATTCCCCGCTTGCCGTATTATCCGATAAAAAACAGCCGTTATTTAATTATTTTAAACAATTGTTTGCACAAGTTACCAATCCCCCAATTGATGCAATCCGAGAAGAGGTTGTTACGTCTACCTCCGTATATCTGGGGGCAGACGGCAATATTTTAGAGGAAAAGCCGGATAACTGCAGGGTTCTTAAGATTATGGACCCAATTCTTACAAGTCTTGATTTGCTGAAGATTCGAAATATGCAGGTAGAGGGCTTGAAGGTTGGTGAGGTCCCAATCACATATTATAAGAATACTTCACTGGAAAAAGCGATTGACCGTCTGTTTGTGGAAGCAGACCGCTTATATAGGGATGGTGTGAACATTTTAATTTTAACGGACCGTGGTGTGGATGAGAACCATGTGGCAATCCCTTCCCTGCTTGCTGTTTCCGCTATGTCCCAGCATCTGGTGAAAACAAAGAAAAAGACATCTGTTGCGTTGATCTTAGAAAGTGCAGAGCCTAGATGTGTACATCATTTTGCAGCCTTATTAGGTTATGGTGCTTCTGCCATTAATCCATATCTTGCACAGGAGTCTATTCACGAGCTGATTGAAACCAACCGTTTAGATAAGGATTACTATGCGGCAGTAGATGATTATAATGCTGCGGTAATTCACGGGATTGTTAAAATTGCTTCTAAAATGGGGATTTCTACCATTCAGTCATACCAGAGTTCTCAGATTTTTGAAGCAATCGGTATTAATAAAGCTGTGGTAGATAAGTATTTTACCAATACAGTGAGCCGTGTAGAGGGAATTGATATTAAAGATATCGAAAAGCAGGTGGATGAGCTGCATTCTGCTGCCTTTGACCCATTGGGACTGGATATGAATCTTGCCTTGGAAAGCAGTGGAAGCCATAAGTTCAGAAGTGGCAAGGAGGAACATTTGTATAATCCTCAGACCATTCATTTACTGCAGCAGGCAACCCGGGTGGGGGATTATACGATGTTTAAGCAGTATTCCAAACTGATTAATGAGGAAATGGATGCGGTAAACCTCCGGGGACTGATGGAATTTAATTATCCTGAAAAAGGTATTCCAATTGAGGAAGTAGAGACGGCTGATTCCATAGTGAAACGTTTTAAGACGGGAGCCATGTCTTACGGCTCTATTTCCAAGGAGGCACATGAGACGCTTGCAATTGCGATGAATATGCTTGGAGGAAAATCAAATTCCGGTGAAGGAGGGGAGGATTTAGAACGTCTGACCATCGGTACGGATGGGAAGAACCGCTGTTCTGCGATTAATCAGGTTGCTTCAGGACGTTTTGGTGTTACTTCTAAATATTTAACAAGTGCAAAAGAGATTCAGATTAAAATGGCACAGGGGGCTAAGCCTGGTGAAGGTGGTCATCTTCCTGGTGGAAAGGTATATCCTTGGATTGCGAAAACCCGTCATTCCACACCGGGTGTTGGGTTGATTTCACCACCGCCGCACCATGACATTTATTCCATTGAGGATTTGGCACAGTTAATCTATGATTGTAAAAATGCAAATACGGATGCAAGGATTTCCGTTAAGCTTGTATCAGAGGCGGGGATCGGTACCGTAGCTGCCGGCGTGGCAAAAGCCGGTGCACAGGTTATTCTGGTATCCGGTTATGACGGCGGTACGGGGGCAGCTCCTGGTAACTCTATTTATAATGCCGGTCTTCCGTGGGAACTGGGTCTCGCCGAAACGCACCAGACGTTGATTATGAATGATCTGCGTAATAAAGTGATTCTGGAAACCGATGGAAAGCTGATGACAGGTCGTGATGTGGCGGTCGCAGCAATGCTTGGTGCAGAGGAATTTGGATTTGCAACGGCTCCGCTGGTGACAATGGGATGTGTTATGATGCGGGTCTGCAATTTGGATACCTGTCCAGTGGGTGTTGCAACGCAGAATCCGGAACTTCGGAAGAGATTTAAAGGGAAGCCGGAATATGTTGTAAACTTTATGGTATTTATTGCAGAAGAACTCCGGGAATATATGGCACGTCTTGGAGTCCGTACTGTGGATGAATTAGTGGGAAGAACCGATCTTTTAAAAGCCGGTCCGGAAGCTGCAAAGAGGAAGGTAGATTTATCTGCCATCCTTAGCAACCCGTTTGTTGACAGTCCGCAGAATAAGATTGTTTACTATAAGAAAAATGTTTATGATTTTGAACTTCCGAATACGGTAGATGAAAAGATTCTGGTTAAGACATTTAAAGATGCTCTGAATAAGAAACAAAAGAAGAGTGTGGAAATTGATGTTAAGAACACGGACCGTTCCGTTGGTACGATTCTGGGTTCAGAGATTACCAAAAAGTATTACAATACGTTAGAAGAAGATACCTATACAGTAAAATGTAATGGTTCCGGAGGACAGAGTTTTGGAGCGTTCATTCCAAAAGGACTTACACTGGAGCTTGTGGGTGACAGTAACGATTACTTTGGAAAGGGACTTTCCGGAGGTAAACTGATTGTATATCCGCCAAGAATGGTGCAGTATAAGCATGAGGAAAATATTCTGATCGGTAATGTTGCACTTTATGGTGCGACCTCCGGTTCTGCCTATATTAACGGTATTGCAGGGGAGCGTTTTGCAGTTCGAAATTCCGGGGCGACGGCAGTCTGTGAGGGTGTAGGTGATCACGGATGCGAGTATATGACAGGCGGTCGCGTTGTGATTCTTGGAGATACCGGAAAGAACTTTGCAGCCGGTATGAGCGGTGGTATTGCCTATGTATTAGACCGGAACAGTGATTTATATATGAAGCTGAATAAGGAAATGGTATCCATTGAACAGGTGGCAGATAAATACGATGTCCTTGAACTTAAGACTATGATTAAGGATCATGTGGCATATACCAATTCAGAAATCGGTAAGGAGATTTTGGACAATTTCGGGGATTATCTTCCAAAATTCAAGAAGATTATTCCTCATGATTATAAAAAAATGATGAATATGATTGTGCAGATGGAAGAAAAGGGACTTAGTTCTGAACAGGCACAAATTGAGGCTTTTTATGCTATGAAGAAGTAATTTCTGTATGCCGTACGCTCCTGATTAAAAAATGCTCTCCTGATAAAATCATTTTTTAAGACAGGAGCCGTAGGGAAAGAGGATTATTTGCTGACAGAGGATAATGGAAAAGAGATAATTGCAAAACTCTGTTTTCATTACCGACCGTTGTACAATATAGACAATATCAACGCTGGGCACGCTTTCGCTGCT
>CAJUBR010000033.1 GCA_910584695.1 uncultured Lachnospiraceae bacterium | reverse complement strand
AGCAATGAGAAAACCTAGTAAAATCAATGGTTTTTGGCATTTAACAAATGCCTAATTATATATTATAATTAGGAGAGACAACATTTAGATTCTGTAAATTAAAAAATATAATAACAATAACAGAAAAATAAAAAAGAAATGGAGGAATTATTATGGAACAGAGAATTTATAAAATAACAGAAGTTGCAGAAATTTTGGGAATCAGTAAGAGCTACACATACCAGATGATTAAGGAAGAAAAGATTCCGGTAGTGCGATTGGGAAGGCGAATCATCATACCTAAACCCAAGTTTGATGCGTGGTTTGAGCAATTGTAGCAAAAAGTGTATGTGGGCAGTCAATGACTGCCTTTTTTGATTGGAGGAAAATACTATGTCAAAGAGAATGAACGGTGAAGGGACAATTTATAAACGTGCAGATGGAAGATGGTGTGCTGCATATTATGCAGGAATTAAAAGGAAGTTCTTATATGGAAAGAGCCAGAAAGAAGTCAAGTACAAACTTAAGGCACTTATGGAAGAGGAGAAAGAAAAAGGGCAGCTTACAGATACAGGAGGTTTGACATTACAGTCATGGGTTTTTCAGTATCTGAAAGATTATAAGGTGAATGAAATTAAAGCGACAACCTTAAATACTTATATGACATTTTATAGAAAGCACATAAAAGATTCGGATATTGGGAAAAAAGAGTTGCAGGAAATTCAAACCAACGATTTGCAGTGCTATTATAACAGAAAGTTAAAAGAAGGGTTGTCTGCTAAGACAGTTAGACATTTAGGCGTGATAATACGAGAGGCTTTAACTCAGGCAGTGCGATTAAAATATATTCGAAACAGTCCACAGGAGGGTATTGTTCTCCCGAAAAAAGAGAAATACGAAGGCAAAACCCTTTCCCAATCAGATGTTCTTAAATTGTTAAATGAAGCAGTGGAGGAGCCGTTGTATCCATTGATAATGACAGCGATATTTACAGGAATGCGGAAAGGGGAAATTTTGGGATTACAGTGGCAAAATGTTGACTTAGACAATGGCTATATCAAGGTAGAGAAAAGCCTTTGCAGAGTTGCAGATGGTGTTGATGAAAAAGGCAGGTATCGAACAAAGGTGGTGTTATTGGAACCCAAAACTGCTACCAGCAAAAGAATAATTCTGGTTACACCGCAGTTGAGAGATATTTTAGAGTATCACAGGGAAAGACAGGAAGAATACAAGAGAGAAGCTATTGATTTTTATAATGGTGAATTGGATTTGGTGTTTGCAAATTATCTTGGTGAATTTATGTCAGAACGGGAAGTTTTACGTGGATTTTATGCAATTCTTGATAAATGTGAAATACCCCATGTGCGTTTCCATGATTTGCGACATACATACGCCAGTTTGTTAATGGAATCGGAAACAGATTCAAAGGTAATCCAAGAACTGTTAGGGCATTCTTCCATATCTACAACGCTCGATATTTATACGCACCTTAAAATGGGGCAAAAGAGAAGTTCTATTGATAAAATGGCAAAAATGTTCATGGAGGACAGCGATAAATAAAATAATGCCCATGGGCGATTACGCTTATGGGCATTGTTAGAATCAAGGGGTTTGCCTTTTAATATATTCTATGATACTGGATTGCGGTATCTTCCAGTTACGACCAATCTTAAAAGCTTTAAGCTGGTTAGACCGTAAAAGCTGATACAGACCGCTTTTGCCGATTCTCAATTGTTCACAAGCCTCATCAATGGTTAGGATATAATTTTCATCCATTTTTTCAAACATTACTATCACCCACTTTCTTTATATACGTGTTTGGATAAAATTCTTATAAAATCGAGTACGGTGAATAATAATGCAATATTATTTTATAAAACAAATAACAATATAATAAGATATATGGGAATGTGTGTGTATTGAAAAATGCATGCACTTTTTTGTATATCTGGCGGAAAAGTCTAAATAAAGGAATAGATTGGAGGTGAAGAAAATTAATAATAAGATAAATAAGATAGATATTAGGGTTAATGATGATACCATAAGTAAGTTTAATACATTAATTCAATATTATAATATTTCTAAAACCAAATTGGTAGAAAAAATGATTGATTATATGTATGGCAGGGATATTATGGGGAATGACTTTAGTACTGATGTAAAAAAGGACTGTATGACTCATATGTGCAATATTGTAACAAATGCTAATTGTATTGAAGATGATGAGGTAAGAAAAAATATACTAGCGGAGGCAGGAACAGTATGCCAAATATTAAGATGAAAAAGGGAGAATATAGAGACAGGAATGCCATATATGATGTAATGAATTATTGCTTAAATCACGATTTAAGATATTACAATATTATGTATTTATCATTTAGGAATGACTGTACGAATTATTCCACTACGGATAGAGAAGAAGAAATAAAATATATCGCAGACTTTTGGAATACATTTTTGGATGTATATAATAAAAATTGCGGAAAAAGATTCAACCACTTTATTATTGGAATCGGTTATGAGTATGAAGCAAAAGTCCCTTATTATGCAAATATCCTTCCTAATACCTTGTTACAATTGCTGCAAGATAAAGGATTTCCTGGTTTGGTAGCATATCACGTTACTCCGGATGGATACCATCATATACATATGTTGGTGGGAATGACAAACATATACGGAGAGTCCGCATATATGCATAATATTAATGCATGGACTATAGCTCATTATTTGAACACCTATATTCCGGGTTTGAAAATGCAGGTAGTTGCAGATGATTAAAAATTCGATTTACAGGAGGAAAAAATATATGGTATTTAGAACCGTGAATATCCAAAAGAGAAAGAGCTCTACAAAATGGAGATGCAGTGATTATGTTTTTGAATTTTTTATAGATGGGGAGTATGACGAGATATTCAATATTTTACAGGATGCTATGCAGGTTTTTAATAGTGATAATATATATAATGGCGAATGGACGATATTAAGAGAGGAAAAAGAGATTGGTATATGGATAAAGGATTTTCCAAATAGGAAAAAACGGAAGTTAGAAAAGGATTTAAAAAGGTTTTCGGATAAATTATTAGAATTGACCGGGACATGGTATGTTTTTAAAATATAGAATACAAAATAATAATGCTGATTTGTTATAGTCAGTCTTTTTATTTGTATAAGATATTCAGGAATACAATGATATTCAGGGGATGAGATTAATTTCTCATCTCCTGTTTTTCTTATTTAAAATGTATGCAACGAACGGAGAAGAGGAAGGTGGGAATCCATGTAGTAAGGATATTTATATGAACAGGAGTATTGGTAAAATAAGGAAATCCGTAGTGAAAATTTCAAAGAAAACCACCAAAGAAATTGCAAAGAAAAAATGCTATATTTTTAGATAGCAGGTTTTGCCAATGAAAAGAGGTGAGAGGAAAAATAATTTGTCAGAGATATAATAAGAAAATGTTGTTTTACGGAGGTGTATGAATATGGAGGTGGTTGCAAAAAAAGATGACCTTATGGGAATATACAAAGATATTGCAGAGATATTAGATGTAGATTCCGCATATAGACTATTTCGGGAATTGCATGGTCAGCAGGTGTGTTTTCCACAGCGGTTTTATGACAGTAATAAAGTGAAAGAAATTGTAAGGAGCCAATATACAGGTCATAACGCCAAAGAATTAGCAAAGATTTATGGATATAGCGAACGGCGAATTCGACAGTTTGCTAGTTGTGATAAGTTGAAAAATAGTTAAATTAGAAATTTAAGAGAAAAGAAATGATTATGGAGAAGGGTATATTTAGAAAATCAAGGTAAACAAGAAGTCAAACAGATATAGGAGTAGTTGATGATAGGTTGATTTGTAAAGAATTAATGAGGAGGATTTACACATGAAAACAAGAAAAAAATTATTTATTTTGGTAATCTCTTTAATGATATTATCAGGTATACAAGGAATGAACAAGGTACAAGCTGCTGGGAATGCTGAAGAAGCAGTACAGCAGATTCCGGAAGGTTATACGGCAATTTCTAATATTGCAGAGTTGTATGCAATCCGTAATAATCCAAGTGGTAAGTATATCTTGATGAATGATATTGACATGACAGAAGATACCAAGGAAGGTGGAGATTGGGAGCAGGGCAATGGATGGGAAGCAATTGAAACATTTTCCGGAGTATTTGATGGAAATGGGTATAGGATTATTGGCATGCATATATTTGGGGAAGTTGAAGAAGGTAAAAGGCTTGGTCTGTTTGCTGAAACAGAGCAAGCAAAAATATGTAATCTGGGAATAAAAGATTGCAATATTGATATAACTTGTAATTCAAATAAAACAAATAAAGGCTATTATATTGGTGGAATTGTGGGAGAGGCATTAGCTGGAACCACTATACAAAATTGTTATGTGGCTGGAACTATGAAGGTTCGAGGTGTTAGTAATATTTGTGGAGTAGGTGGGTTGATTGGAAAGGCTTATGTATCATCTTATTACGGTGTAGAGAGTACAAACATATTAATTGAAAATTCCTACAATACATGTAATATAGATTGTTCTGAGGCAATGGCAGGCAGATGGGCTGGAGGTATAATTGGATATGCTGATGCCTGGTATGGAAATTGGAAGGTAAATGAACACATGCATTATCTTGGCTGCATCGGAATGGAAAATGTTTATAACGTAGGAACAATAACAGGAAATGAATGGTGTGTGACAAAGAATGGCGGTACGCCGACAATAGGTGCCTTATGTGGGTTTTATTCAATGCGGGAAAATACTGATTTTGGCGGATGTATAAAAAGTTATTATTTAAAAGGAAGTTCTCAGCAGGGAATAGGAAATCAGGAAGATAGTACAGAGTTTAGGAGTTTGACAGAAGTACAGATGAAGACAAAACAATGTTTTACGGGCTTTAATTTTACAAACACATGGGAGATAGACCCGTATTGTAGTTATCCTTATCCGCAGTTGAAAAATAACCGTTTAATAAAGGTGTCTTCTGTTAAATTAAAGACGCAACCTGCTAAAATTATATATAATCAAGGGGATAAATTGGATTTATCCGGTTCTTCAATAGAAATAGGTTATGAGGATGATATTACAACTACTATTCCGGTTTCGGCAGAAATGATAAGTGGCTACGATATGAATAAAATTGGAACACAGACCGTCACAGTGACTTATTACGGTTTGAAAACATCATTTGATATAGAGGTAAAGGAAATTCCAGTATCCAGTGTAACTATACCCAAAACAGTAAGTATATACCGTTCGAAAACATATCAGATGGTAGCTGATATATTACCTGTAAATGCATCGGATAAGTCAGTTACTTGGGAATCTCAAGATGCTAACATTGTAAGTGTAGATGAGAATGGATTATTAAAAGCGAAGTCGAAGGGGAGTACAAAAATTATAGTTACAACAGCTAATGGCTTAACTCAGGAATGTGAGGTTACAGTAAAAAGTAATAAGGAAGGAACAACTGTGACGGATGATGCTTCCAATTGCAAAGTAAAGGTGCTTTCTAATAATACGAAAACTCCAACAGTAGAATATGTTGCGGCTACTAATAAAAATGCCACGTCAATAATAATACCTAGTACAGTGACCATTGACAATATCACCTATAAGGTTGTTCGTATTGCAGCGGATGCATTTAAAAATAATAAAAAGATTACTAAAGTAACTATTGGAAGAAATGTGACAACGATAGAAACCAACGTATTTTATGGCTGTACTAAGTTAAAGACAATCAGTGTTGGAAGCAATGTAACAACAATCGGTGCTAAAGCATTTTATAAGTGTACGGCTCTTACAAAGATTACGATTCCGGCAAAGGTCAAAAAGATTGGGAAACAGGCATTTTATGGTTGTAAGAAATTAAAGACCATTACCATTAAAACAACTAAGCTGACAAGTAAGACGGTAGGAAGCAAGGCTTTTAAGGGGATTCATTCAAAGGCAACCATCAAGGTGCCAAAGAAAAAACTCGCAGACTATAAGAAAGTCTTAAAGGCAAAGGGTGTGGGTTCCAAGGTAAAGATTAAGAAATAAGGACGGAAAGAATCTGGGATAGTAGCAGAAAGAAGGATGTTGCAAATTATTTCCTGAAAATTATTGATTTGTCAAAATAAATATTCAAGGGAGTGCTTATGAAAAAAATTAAATGTTTATTTGCTATTTTTGTTCTATTATTTTACATGACAGCTTGTTCAGGTGCCGCTGATGTTACCGATCAAGTGGCGAATGTCGTTCAGGCGGAAGATGAACATGTTTTAGCTGTGAAAAATGGGACAAATTCCAATTATCCTGAGGTAACATACGGAGAAGCTTTTGAAAAATATTTTGGTTCACCTACGTGGAAATATTTTAAAGGCTCTCCAAATCAGGAAGAGGAATCTGATGGTGAGGCTGTTGATGTTGTTGAATTTACTGGATATTGTATGTATCAAGATGTGGAAGTCAAAGCATTAATACAATTTACTTTAAACGATGATGATACTTTTTCTGCTACATATCTTTCGTTTAATGATGTACCGCAGGGGGTACTTGTTTTAGCAGCTGTTATTGAAGATGTTTTTACAACTGAAAACGATACGGCATCACCTGAAACATCTACAGAAAATGTAGACAAAGACCCAGCTCTTGAAAATCAAGATTCTTCATCAGAGATCGATATAAGTGATGAACCAGGTACAGTTGATCAGGAATGGTATTATACATATACAAGTTTTTATAGCGAGCAAAATGAAGCCTTTTTGGATGTTATCTATTATGATGACGGTTCTCTGGACTTTGCAATAGATGGAGTGACTGTAATCCACTATTCAGCAGATGGTATGTATGGAGATGAAAGTATCGTCAGTGAGGGGGCAATTTATTACAACTGTAATGCTTATGACGGAACTCAGATACAATATTATCCGGACACTGTTCCGTATATCAGGATTATTGGAAATGATAGTTATAATGGATATTATTATGCACAATAAAATGGTAGCGTGTGGATTGCGAAGGTATAAGTTTGACTGCTTTCTTAACATGGTGTGATATTGAAAATATAAGTATTTTAAAAAATATATTATACTCATATAGTCCGGGATATGCCCGGAGTGCTGCCGGAACATAGAACCACCAAAACGTGTAAAATACGCTTTTTCTGGTTGTATATTATAAAATGGAATAAACCATATTCAGGGAGATGTGACTAAATCACATCTCCTATTCTATTGCAAAAAAACCAAAGGAGGAAAAGATTATGGTAGCAGAAGTAGAAACCATGTTTTACACAAGGGAAACACCATGGCACGGGTTAGGTACAAGGGTGGCGGAGGCTCCCGCCTCGAAAGAAGCCCTTTCCTTATCCGGTCTGGACTGGAAGGTGGAGCAGGAAGACCTTTATACCGGGACCGGATATTTAGTACCCGGTTTTAAGGCGAACATCCGAAGCACCGACCGGAAAGTACTGGGGGTGGTGACGGACCGCTATAAGGTGGTCCAGAATGAGGAGGCATTTGTCTTTACGGATGCACTCTTAGGTGAGGGTGTCCGGTATGAAACGGCAGGCTCCCTACAGGGCGGCAGGAAGGTATGGCTTTTGGCACGTCTGCCGCAGGCGTATATCATTGCAGGGGAACGGATAAGCCCTTACCTTGTATTTTCCAATACCCATGATGGTTCCGGTGCCATCCGGGTGGCGGTCACCCCGATCCGCGTGGTCTGCAACAATACCTTAAACCTTGCCCTTGCCACCACAAAACGTTCGTGGTCTGCCATCCATACCGGGGATATCGGGAACAAGATGGAGGAGGCAGGAAATACCCTGTTCCTGGCAAATACCTACATGGATGGATTAGGCAGGGAGTTTGAGCACCTGCGGAAGAAGAAGCTGACGGATAAACAGGTCATGGAGTATATCGGGCTTTTGATCTCCATGGATGAAAATACCACACCGCAGCAGAAGAAAAACATCATCCGCCTGCGGGAGGATATGAAGATGCGGTATTTTGACGCACCGGATTTACAGGACGTGGGGCATAATGCTTACCGCTTTATCAATGCGGTATCGGATTTCGCCACCCATGCCGAGCCGCTTAGAAAGACGGCGAATTACAAGGAACAGGTATTTGCAAGGACAGTGGAAGGAAATCCGCTAATCGACAAAGCCTATAAGATGATGTGTGCAGCTTAAGGAGGTGCTTATGGAACAGGAGGAGTTACGGAAATTATTCTGTGCAAAGATAAGCCTTGAGATAAAACATTTTAAGGAGGATATTGTACAGAATGACCGTGAGAAAGTTTATGCAAATGCTTATAGGATTGACTGTATGATTAATATATACGAGTTGTTATTCGATATGAGTCAGAAGATAGAGGAAAAGACATTGAAGATTTTATTGGTCTTTCCGGGTCTTCTGGCTTTTCTTTATGACAGGTGGATGAAAACAGAAGATTTCCAAACTGAAGAATTATGGAATTGTATGATGAATTGCATCAGTGAAATGAAACAGAAATACAGGATAACGGAGAAAGGAGACAGTGCAGCATGAAAAAATTAATATCTACATTCGGACTGGATAAATCAGCATGGCTTACTTACCGCAATAAAGGAATTGGCGGCTCAGACGCAGGGGCTGTTTGCGGTTTCAATCCGTACCGGACAGCAATGGCGGTTTATCAGGATAAAACCAGTAAAGAGGTTGAGGAGATGAATAACGAGGCTATGCGGCAGGGAAGGGAGTTTGAGGATTATGTAGCAGGAAGGTTTACCGAAGCGTCCGGAAAAAAGGTCAGGCGTGCCAATGCCATGTATTATGATGAGAACCATCCGTTTATGCTGGCAGACGTTGACCGTATGGTTGTTGGTGAAAATGCCGGGCTGGAATGCAAGACCGCCAGCCCTTACCTTGCGGATAAATGGGAGGACGGGAAAATTCCCATGCATTACCAGTTACAGTGCTTCCACTATATGTCGGTGATGAATACGGAAGCGTGGTATATTGCCGTCCTCATTTATGGAAGGGAATTTAAGTTTTACCGGATAGAGCAGGATGAGGGAATTATAGCAGATCTGATACGGATGGAGCAGGATTTCTGGGAAAACCATGTGAAGAAGGGGAAAATGCCGAATCCCGATGGTTCCAAACTTGCAGACAGTGTGATAGCAGAGTATTTTAAGCAGTCCGCTCCGGTTACCGTTCCGCTTGCCGGATTTGATGAAAAACTGAAACGCAGGCAGGAGCTGATGGAAGTCATCAGCCGCATGGATACGGAAAAGAAGCAGATTGAACAGGAAATCAAGCTTTATATGGGCGAGGCAGAGCTGGCAGAAAATGACCGCTACCAGGTGTCGTGGAAGGCATTTTGCAGTAGCAGGCTGGACGTGGAGCGGTTGAAGGAAGAGGAGCCGCAGATATACGAAAAATTTATCAGGCAGACTACCGCAAGACGGTTTACCGTGAAGGCGGCATAGGAAGGAGCAACAGGATATGGAAGATTTAAAAACAGAGCTTGCTGCTAAGGCAGAACCAGCCAAAGGCGAAGTGAAATTAAAAAGCAGTATGAGTATTACAGATATGATTAAGGCAATGACACCGGAGATTAAGAAAGCCCTGCCGAGCGTGCTGACGGTGGAGCGGTTTACCCGGATGGCAGTCAGTGCGATGAACAATACACCGGAGCTTGCACAGTGCACCCCAATCAGTGTGCTGGCAGCGTTAATGAATGCGGCACAGTTAGGATTAGAACCGAATACACCATTAGGGCAGGCTTATTTAATTCCCTATAAAAACAAGGGAGCCTATGAATGCCAGTTCCAGATTGGCTATAAGGGTTATATCGACCTTGCCTACCGGAATGAACAGATGCAGACGATACAGGCACAGGTGGTCTATGAAAATGACCAGTTTGATTATGAGCTGGGATTGGAGCCGAAACTGCTGCACCGACCAGCCTATTCCGACAGGGGTGATATGGTGTTCTTTTACGGGTTATTCCGTACCGTAAACGGTGGGTATGGATTTTCCGTTATGGCAAAGTCGGAGATGGATGCTTTTGCAAAGAAATATTCCAAAGCATTTACATCTTCTTACTCCCCATGGAAAACAAGCTATGAGGATATGGCAAAGAAGACTGTTATCAAACAGGCATTAAAGTACGCACCGATTAAAACGGATTTACAGAAGATTGTTACCCTTGATGAGAGCATTAAGGAAAGCCTTGCCATTGACATGTCAGAGGTGCCGAATGAAGTGGTAGCAGCATAGAAGGAGGGACAAGATATGGATATTGAAACATTTTGCAGGGAAGTAATGAAGTGCATACAGGAAATTACAGACCGGGATACCAGTATTGACATGCAGAAGGTATATAAGAACAACGGTATCTGTCTGTACAGCATTGTAATCCGGTCTGGAAACGAGCAGTGTGCCCCGAATATTTATATGGAGGATTATTTCCAGCAGTATAAGATGGGGAGGATGAGTTTAAGCCAGGCTGCATATGAGGTGGTGGAACAGAGAGAACGCCTGAAAACGGAGAAGATAGAACCGGTAACGGATTTCCGGTGGGAAGTAATAAAGGATAAGGTGTTCTGCAGGCTGGTGAACCGGCAGAGAAACCGGCAGAAGCTTGAAACCATGCCGCGCATGGAATATCTGGACTTAGCGGTGACCTGCAGGATATTACATGGAAGTGACGGTATGGGAATCGCTTCTTCGGAGATTACCTATGATGAATTTGACCTGCTTGGTGTTACGGAGGAAGAACTGTTCCGGCAGGCAGAACAGAATACAGAGAGGCTGTTTCCGGCAGAGTTTAAATCTCTGGTATCTGTTATTGAAAATATGCTGGGGAGGCAGTTTGAATCCGATGAATTTGTTAAAATGGTGCCGGGTTCGGAAGAATGGAGGAATAAGGTAAATATGTATGTACTTACCAACACGGCTGGAATAAATGGTGCAGCAGTTATTCTGTATTCCGGCATGCTGGGGCAGATAGCGAAGCAGTTAAAGACCGATACCCTGTATCTTCTGCCTTCATCTACGCATGAGTTTATGGTCGTGCCGGAATGTGGAAGCATAGAGGATTTGAAGAAAATGGTAACGGAGGCAAACCGCATAGCGGTAACGGGGTTGGAGTTCCTGTCAGACCATGTGTACCGCTATGACAGGAAAACGAATATGGTGGAGATAGCGGGATAGACTGAAAAGGAAAGGCTGTGGCGTAGAGTCACAGCCGGTACTTTAGAACGTGTCTGAAAAGGTGTACCTTATTGGTCAAGAGCAAAATGTTACATATCACAGATAACAGGTAATAGTATGAATACATATTTTTTTATGGGAATTGCGTTGTGTTAATAGAAAACTTAATTATTGCCTTTCAGTTATGTATATATATTCTGAAAATATTATGCATATTATATCAGTAGTAAATTTTTACATGATTTGGAAAGCTTTTTGGGTATTTTATAAAATTGTTTATTAATGTAAATTCAAGAATGTTTAATACTATGCTTTTATGTAAAAAAGTGGTATAATTTATAATATAAAACATTATTTTTTAAGGAGTATACAAATGAGCACGTTTCAGGATTGGGAGTTTTATAATAAATTGAGCGAACGCGGGGATACAAATTCGGTGGTTGATTTATTAAAGAAAAAGGATACGGATGATTTTATTGTAAGGAAGGTGATATATGGGATTGATCAGCCTTTATATCAAGCTGTTTTTACACGAGAAATGCGTGCGTTATATAAACTAAATAAATGTGAAAATATTGTTAAAATATTATCAGATGACTATTTGGTATCATCTAAGACGAAAGAAAGAGTGGGAGTTATTTATTTAGAATATATAAATGGAGTGGAATTAGGAAAAGCATCAATTGAGAATCTGTCTTCAAAAGAAAAATTCATTATCGTAAAACAATTATTAGATGCAATAGAAATCTCTCATTCTAATGGGATAATTCATAGAGATATCAATCCTAGCAATATAATGCTAACAGAAGATAAACAAATAAAGATAATAGATTTTGGTATATGTAAAATAAATGATATGTTAAATTCAGCAACAGTGTATAAGTTAGGAACTAATGCTTATTCGGCTCCTGAAGTACACCAACATAGTGAGAATGCCACCGAAAAAAGTGATTTGTATTCTATTGGTGCTGTGATTTATTATCTTTTTACTGGAAAACAGCCGCCCTTAGCCATACAATTTCAAGAAGTGCTAAATAGTACAAAAGGTATGGATATTGCATTAAAACCAATAGTTAAAAAATTGGTTGCAGGAAATCCAGATGATAGATATGAGAGTATATTTGAGCTGAGAGCAGCTTTTTCTGCATTGTTTACAAGATTTTTAGATTTGAATAAGGTTGTAATTTTAACAGCTTCATATGAACGAATAAAAGAATTACGAAATTACAAATTATTGCCTCAATCTGTGGGTATTAAAGAAGCTTCTGAAAGTTATATGCCAAAAAATTTTCTAGATTTGTATGCATTTTGTAGGCAAGAAGATGAAGAAAGAATATATATTTTTCTAGGATTTAATTTTATTGCAGAATGTTTTTTTGATGAAGAACAAAGCGTTTTTGATGTTGTTAAGTTTAGAAAGATTGCACCTATTGATAGGGATAGACTGAAAAAAAGGTATGCCAAAGTTGAAGGGAAAATAAAATTTGTCGATAAGCGATTTGCTCATAGAGAGGCTAAAAATAATAGTATAGAGATAAAAAATATTATTATTGATTTTTATGAAGAATATATGTCAAATAATAATGTGGATTATGAATATAAAAGTAAATATGGTGTGTGGAGGGATTTGCTTGAATTAATAAAAGATGATATTGAAAAGAATGTAATACGATTACCATATGAATCTTTTGAAACTAAAGATAATCTGTTGAGGTTTAAATTAAAGAAAGGTACATTTGTTGATGAAGAACGTTTAAATAAGGAACAAGTTTTTGTTTATGAGAAGAAAACTAGAAAAGGAAAAGACAAAATTATACCGATAACGGTGGGATCATATGAGAATGATATCTATGAAAAGGGACATGTAGTTTTAGAAATAAAAAAACAAGGAAATATTAGTCTTCCTGCAAGTGGTTCTATATGTTTAGATTATAGGAAAGATAAAATTAATGTTGATAGACAAATAGATGCATTAAATACTTTGGAAAAAGAAGATTATCAGTGTTCATTCAATTTGAAAAGAATTATTTCAGGAGTAGAAGCTCCATCGGTTAGTATTATTTCTAAGCCTATTCATTTGTTTAATAATGAATTGGATTTACCGCAAAGAACAGCTGTAAGAAAGGCATTATCCTCGGATTCGATAGCAATTATTCAGGGTCCTCCTGGAACAGGAAAGACAAATGTTATTATCGAAATAATTTTACAGATATTAAAAGATAACAACAGGAATAAAGATATGGAACCTAAAAAAGTTCTGTTGGTATCACAATCACATCCTGCTGTTGATAAGATGTTAGAAGATTTAATTAGGGAAAGTGATGAAAGACCTGATTTACTACGCATAGGAAGAGATGAGAAATTAAACGAAGAAATAAGGGAAGAATATTCTATTAATGATGTTAAGGAACGTTGGTATCAAGATGTAAGAGAGAAGTGTGAAGATTATGCTCAAAAAGCTTTTGGAGAAATAGGAATAGAGGCGAATGAGTTTAATAATTATTTTCTGAAATTAGAGGAGGATAAAATAGAGAATATAAATCTTTCTGATTCAGATAAAAAATATATTAATGACTTTAAGAAAAGGACAAGCGGGGTTAAATCAGAGCGTATAAGAAAAATATTAGAAATACAGCGAGAGTGGACAGAACAACTTAAGCAATGTGACGAGGCAGAGCTTTATATTATTAAAAGTACAGTTATTATTGCAGGAACATGTACAGGATTTGTATCTAATAGAATAATTCGTGATGTTGAGTTTGATTATGTAATTGTAGATGAAGCTGCAAAAGCAACATTTCCTGAGTTAGCTGTTTCGTTGAATAAGGCACATAAAATTATATTGGTAGGAGATCATCAGCAATTACCTCCGGTATTAGATACGGAATTGATTAGAAATAATAGTGAAAAGATTGATGCGGAAAATTTAGCACAGAGTATTTTTGAAAAAATGTACAATATGTTTCCAGATGAAAATAAACATCGACTTACGATACAGTATAGAATGCATCCTACAATTGGAACATTAATTAGTCATGTGTTTTATAATGATGATATCCAAAATGGAGTTGAAGCAAATGACAGAGAACTACATATAAAAGGATATGATGGTATTGCAATAGAATGGATTGACACATCTAAGCATCCTGCAAAAGAGCGATATGAAAAGGAATTTGAGAATAATGGTAAAAAATCATATCAGAATTATTTAGAAAGAAATATTATTGAGAAGAAATTATTGGAATTAGATACTAAACTTGATAAAAAGACAAAAATTGCAGTAATTACAGGTTATAGTCCGCAGAAATATATTTTGCAGACTATGATAAAACAGCATTCTTTTAAGTTTCTAGAAGTTGATGTTGACACTGTTGATGCGTTTCAAGGAAATCAAAAAGATATTATAATTTATTCTACTGTTAGAAGTAGTTCCAATCCATATGGAATAGGTTTTTTAAAATCAGAAGCTAG
The DNA here is from genome assembly GCA_910584695.1 of uncultured Lachnospiraceae bacterium. Classification (GTDB taxonomy): domain Bacteria; phylum Bacillota; class Clostridia; order Lachnospirales; family Lachnospiraceae; genus CAG-590. The sequence goes on along the minus strand of CAJUBR010000033.1, from coordinate 15,845 downwards.
AATAAATGTTGCATTTTCGAGAGCAAGATGTTTATTGATTATAGTTGGTGATATGGAATTTCTGGATAATTATAAGATAAGAGGAAATAAATTTCCCGAAATAATTGAGTATATAACTAAATCTGATGGGTGTCGAATTATAGAACACAAGGAGGTTGAGAATGAGACAATTAGTAGCAGCCATAGCAGCAAAAATTCCACACGAAGTAAAAAATTATCATTTGATTAAGAGACAAGATATTTATATACCTTATTGTGAAATAGGAATAACTTGTTTAACAAAAGAGGTAACAGAAATTAATTTGTTTTTTGAAACGGTATTGAAGTTAGTTAACATTGGTGTTTGTGATGTATATGAACTATCTACAATAATGGGGGTAGAGTTTAGGTTGTTAAAAGAAACAATTGTTGATATGATTGAACAACGATATATTGTTACTTCTGAAAATAAGTTGACTATGACACAAAAAGGAAAAAAAGCATTAAAAGAACGACAATTAGTTACCATTCAAAAAAAGAATATCAATCAAATTACAGTCAATATGCTTACTGGAGATATTGAAGGAAATGAAAAGGTTTTATTTGGATATATTCCTAAAGACAGTATTTGTCTTAGTGAAGAGCAGGCTGTAACTAAAGATTTTTTGGAAAGTCGATATTCTGTTATTAATGATATATATCAGAAGAATCAAATTGAGACAAATGTTTTTAATACTAAGTATGTGCAAAGGGAACTATATAAAATATTAGAAATCACATACGATAAGTTGTGTTATGTTAAGGAAGAATTGTTGATATATAAGAATAATGATTTATCAGATTATAAATTTCTAATAACTGGAGATATTGGGGAAAAGTATTTAAATAGCTTCTATCATCAAGTTCGTGATGTTGTTTATTCTGGTATGGAAAACTTTTTTGAAAGGGATTGGAAATTTGCACAGAATCATTATAATGATAGCATTGTGAGTTTAGAGGAACGACAGAAAAAGCAAAAACTGCTTAAAGATTTATACGGAAGTGAATATATTTCGGATGAACTTTTGGATGAATTTATGCAAAGGAGAGAGTTGATTGATAATACGGAATTAGATATGTTGTTCTCGTATAATACGGAAATCGACTTTGAAGGGATTATTATCTCTTGTAACAGGATGCGTAAATTAATGAATTCAGGTATTATTTCTTCGCTTAATCAGGTGGTTAAGAAAAAGATATGGTTGTTATATAATAAAGACGAATATAATATCAAAAAATTTTTGAATGAAAAATTTGATGTTAAAAAAACAGAAATGGGTTTTTTGGAAAGAGAAGGTAGCGAAGGAGAATTCATATGTTTTTATCCTAATGTTTTATTAGAGTTTAAGGAGAAAACGGAAAAAGTTTTTGAAAGACCACTTATTATATTAGATGGACATATTGAATTTGATTCTAACCTTATAAAGACAAAGATGAGTAAAATTATAAAAGATAATGAGATATCATTTCTTATACCGAACTCCCAAATGAAAAAAAGCAAGAAGAATTTTAACAAAGAATACAAGAAAGTAAAGTAGAATGAAGAGTCATTAGGCATTTAAGATTGGAGCAATACACAGATATTTTGATTGACATAGTGACAGACCTGGCAATGAAATATTTTGTTGTTGTAAATGAGTTTTGTATTCCTTATAGAGAATATGAGGATAAGAAATCCTGGTAAGATTTCTTTGTCAATATCGAAAAGGAAGGGCGTATAATTTATGGATGAGAATAATTATATTAATTTAGCAAAAGTGAGAATTGAACGTGCAAAGATAGAAAAACACTAAAAACGAAATGAAACCTAGATTTGCCGAAGGAAGTGTGTGGCGAAAAAGTATGACAAGAGGCTTGTGAGGTTGACAAGGGAAGAAGTTAACCTATTTTCAACCTGGCACACTTCAATATCAAGGCAATCTACTTACAGATAACGCTATAATTACAGCTATATAGACATTTCTATGAAAAATGGATATAATATGAGTAACAAGAAAACGTGCTTATCTCAGAATGGAAGTGGTAGTATGAAGTTAACAAATGTTGAATTAAGAATTCCAGAACAAATGAAACAGTATATTCAGGTAAAGGATACAGAAAAGGAACTATTGCGTAATGCATTGTTGTTGTACCCATCAATAAAGGATTACACCATCTCACATGGTAAAGCGGCTGAAATATTAGGTATTAATAAACTTGATTTGATTGCATTATATAGTAGCATTGGTCTTCCATATTTTGATTTGACAGAAGATGAAATAGAGGAAGAATTAGAGACGTATCATAGATTGAAAGAGGTGATTGGATGATTGTTGTTTCTGATACAACACCAATCATTTCTTTAATTAAGATTGACAAATTGGATATACTGAAAGGCTTGTTTGTTGAAGTCCAAATACCAGAAGCGGTTTTTAATGAATTGACAAGTAATGTATTGTTTAAGGAAGAAGCAAAAGCGGTTGAGGCGTGTGATTATATTAAGAAAATGTCGGTTGAGAATATGAAGTCAGTTGATTTATTGAGACGTTCTACCAATCTTGATGCAGGTGAGAGTGAAGCTATTGTATTAGCGGATTCCTTAAATAATTCTATACTGTTAATTGATGAGGCAAAAGGAAGAAAAATTGCGAAAAATATGGGATTGAATATCATGGGAACCATTGGTATTTTACTAGTTGCGTATGAAGATGGTTTGCTTGATAAAGAAAGTATTGAGGAATGTATAGAAGTTATACGAAATTCTAAATTGCGTATTAGTGAAGCACTATTGGATATGTTGCATGATAAGATTAATGAATAAAATTGTACCTAACATACTTTGACATCAACCCTGACATCAACGGGAAACAAAACACATAGAAATGGAATGACGCAATTTTGGGAAAACAACGCAAAATAAGCGTTTTCTGGACATGCAAAAATTCAATAGACACGTAGTATCAGACTTAGGATCTAGTGGGAGACCGTGTAGGTTCAATTCCTGTCATCCGCATTTTTCTTTGAGAAATAAGGGAATCCAAGAGGTTTGTGCCTCTTGGATTCTTTTGCGTTTTGGGGGTTGACATCAACGGGGAAAATTTGAGGATTTTAATAACGTTCAATAGTTTTCGTTACTTTTTGGAATTTTTCAAAGTCTTTTGGCTGTTCATTTTCTGACACTCGAACAATCTTTGCACCTGTTGTGGGCTGCAGTTTGCTCTCTTCGTTGGCATGCGGATTTATGGCAGTATCGAAAAAGTTCTGATAATGTTCTGTAATAATGTTTAATTCGTTTTCCAGTGTAGGGGTATGCTTTTTTTGAGGCCCGTATATGTTTACGGACATATATATATTTATCAGATTTTGCTAAAAGCTTTATAAAGGCTCCTTTTGTACATATTTGTAGTTTGTTCTTCTATGGCTAAAAAAACGCTTATATGAAGCGTATACGTCCTCTGGATGAAAATCCCAATCCCCCAGCTATGCAGGGGAGAATGGAGTAAGCAGGGGCATGTAGGCTGTTAGTAAAAAGCCTCCTATGTTACAATGAGAATGGTGTCCAAGCCAAACTCAAAAATAGGAGGCGATCCAAATGGACAAATAGAAACAGAAAAGGAGTTTAATGTTGGCTCGGGTCAGATTGTTTTGCCGAAAACTGCCAAGGTTGTATTTAGCGAGCATATAGACATGGATAAGTTATGGACATACTTATATAATTCGCAACAAAAATCACAATTGATTTAGTTAATACAATTTCAATCCTTTATCGATGTCTTATAGAAAAAATGCCATATAAGAAATTTGAGAATTTTGAAACTGTCTCGGGAAAAGGTTTTAATAAAAAAACAGATGTAATCGATGATATAGTTGGAAAAGAGATTTATTTTGAGATGCAGTCTGATTGTTCTGTGGAACTTATGGGAAATAAGATAGAATTAAATCAATTGATAGGAATTTTGATGCGTTGTTGTCACACATGACTTATTGAAGCAGGGGGAAAATGGTGAGTTTAAAATAGCACTTACTGCTAAAGAGAATACAAAAATGTATACTGGTAATATGTTGTTCTTGAAAGAAAAAGATTTGGTAGAATTTAAAGATAGGTCAGAACATATAAAAATTTTTGAAAATGCAGAAGAAGTAGAGAATGGCTTAGAGGAATGTAGCGAAAGTTGTGTCATGTAGACTTTTTCTAGAGAAATGGTTATGTCTGAAAATGTGTATTTTTCGAAAAAAGAAAAGAGAACGGTGGTTGGATGCACGTTAAATCGATATAGAAGAAAAACATTGTTTTTGCTATTATATGATGTTAAAATATAAATAGAAAAATATGTTGTTAGAAGGATTGCTCAGGATGAAAAATACACCATATGATGATGTTTTTAGAACATTGTTGAATGGCTGTAAGCAACTGGTGATACCAATTATTAACGAAGCATTTCACGAGAAATATACTGGTGATGAAGAAATCATATTTTTTCCGAATGAGCATTTCCTAAATAGACAGGATGGAGCGGAAGTTGAGAGAATAACAGATACCTGCTTTATTGTACGGGGGAAGATAACCAAGAAGTATCATTGGGAATGCCAGAGTACAGTTGATAATAGCATGATGGTTCGCATTTTTGAATATAATGCACAGATTGCATTAGATGATGGTGAAGTAATAGGAGATGTACTTACGGTCGAATTTCCGAATTCTGCGATATTGTATTTGAGATCAGATATGAAAACACCTGATATTATGAAGATATGCATTAAAATACCAGGTGGTGAAATCGTTTATGATGTCCCTACATTAAAGGTGAAGAAATACTCTATACAGGAAATATTTGATAAGCAGTTGTTATTTCTGATTCCATTTTATATATTTACACATGAAAGCCGTTTTTCTGAGTACGATAAAGATGAAAGTAAACTTGAATCTTTAATGGATGAATATATTAAGAATAAGCTTGAGGAATTGTGTAATAATAATGTCATTGATGAATTTACAAAGTGTACAATCATTGATATGGCAAATAAAGTGTTGGAGCATCTGGCTGAGGATTATGATAAGATAAAGAAGGGAGTGAAATCAGTTATGGGTGGCAAAGTTTTGGATTATGAGGCAAAGAGAATAAAGGATGAAGGAATATCACAGGGAAAACTGGAGACATTAATAGGATTGGTTAAAGATGGTTTACTTCCTGTGGAAGAAGCAGCAAAGAGGTTACAGAAGAGTGTTGATGAATTTAAGATGTTATTGTAGTAAGGTAAGTAAAAGCGTGTAGGGATATCCCTGTACGCTTTTATCTTGACACACTTTGACATCAACGGGAAATAAAACACAAACAAACCGGATGATTTGATTCCCTAAAAATAACGAAAATCCAACATTTTTTATTTAGAAATAAAGAGTTCCAAGAGCTTGAATTGGCTTTTAAAATTCCTGTTTTTAGGCATAAATAAGTTAAATGAGATTATCTCACTTTTAATTATTTGTATCTTTTACAGAAAATTTAGTAAGAATTGTAGATGAATGGTACATAGGGAGTAATAATATGAAAATAATGAAAAGAATATCTATAGTTTTAATTGTATGTTGCTTTGTATTGAGTAATACATTTTTTATTAGAGTTGAGGCTAAGAAGGCTTCAAAAGATTATAGTAAAAAAATATATAATAAAACAAGATGGCAGGCGATCCGGAAAGACTACCTTGGCAGTCAAACAGACAGGTTAATATTTGTTAAATATAAAAGAGGGAGCAAAGCAACTCTGGAGATGTGGAAAAAGACGTTGGAAAGGGTTGAGGTACCCTCAAGGGATAAGGGCGTGGACAGTGAGGCAGATAAGACTTCAAAACAGTTGGAAGGAATAACTTATAGATATGAGAAAAAATGGAAGAAGATTGTGTCTTGTAATGCTTATGTTGGTAAAAATGGAATAAACAAAGTAAGGCAGGGAGACCGCAAAACCCCAGTGGGAATTTATAATATTACAATGGCATTCGGACGTAAGAAATCGCCGGGTACGGCAGGAATATCCTATACAAAACTGAATAAATATCACTACTGGTCTGTCGAAAAAAAGACATACAATACATTTGTTGACGTCAGGAAACTGGGGCGAAAGCAAATGAGTGGAGAACATTTAATAGATTATAATCCTTGGTATAACTATTCACTTGCACTGGATTATAATAAAAAATGTACTTATTTGAAAGGTTCTGCAATTTTTTTGCATTGTGTAGGTGGTGGAAGAACTTATACGGCTGGATGTATTGCCGTTTCAGAGAAAAATATGAAAAAAATTATTAAAAATACAACAAAACATACGAAAATTTGTATCTATAAAAAATAGATGAATGAATATTTTTTATGAAGGGAACATTTTCTTATTAAGACTGAAAACATAAAAGGGATGTAGTAAGATATCCCTAAAATATTTTGGATAAAAAGAACTGTTGAGCAATCAATAGTTTTTTATTAAAAAATAAAAAGGGAATTATAAATTTATGTCGTATATTAAAAAATAGACAGTATAAATTTGTATTCAGTGTATAGAATTAGAGTCAATATTTCCTTGTAAGCAATGGGATATTGACCTTCGCAGTATCTGCCCAATATATGCATAAGTGCATCTGCTTGGCTCATTGCTTGCGGGAATAAATACGATAGAGGAAGTAACATCTATGAACATTCGTGAAAAACTAGAAGCATGGGAACATGAGTATTTATGCGAATATGCATCCTTTAGTGACCAGTCAAAAGGCAGGGATGTAGAGGAGCCAATGTGTGACGTACGAACGATTTACCAACGGGACAGGGACCGGATTCTACATTGCAAATCATTTAGAAGACTAAAGCAAAAAACGCAGGTTTTTCTTTCTCCCGAAGGGGATCATTACCGTACCCGTCTGACCCATACGCTTGAAGTGGCACAGACTGCCAGAACCATAGCCAGAGCACTTCGTTTAAATGAAGAACTGACAGAGGCAATTGCACTGGGACATGATTTGGGGCATACTCCATTTGGACATGCAGGGGAGCGGGCCTTAAATGAAGTATGTTCCAAAGGATTTAAACATAATGAACAAAGTATCCGTGTAGTAGAACGGCTGGAGAAGAAGGGGAAAGGCCTTAACCTGACTGTAGAAGTCAGGGATGGAATCCGGAATCATAAGACGACAGGCTCACCGTCTACTCTGGAAGGTAAGATTGTTCAGTTGGCAGACAAGATTGCCTATATTAATCATGATATTGATGATGCTATTCGCGGTGGCATTTTATTGGAGAAAGCACTGCCTAAAGATTGTACGGACAGGCTTGGTAATAGTACAAGAGACCGCCTGAATACTATTATTCATGATGTGATTCATAATAGTGAAGGAAAGGGTGATATCATTTGTTCCCCGGATATCCGTCAGGCAATGACGGGACTTCGAAGTTTTTTATTTGAGACAGTCTATACCAATCCGGTGGCAAAGGGAGAAGAAGGAAAGGCAAAGCGAATGCTTCAGGAATTATATAGTTATTATAATTCTCATCCTGAAATGATGCCGGAAGAATATACAGGAATGATTCATCAGGGAGAGAATAGGGAACTGGTGGTATGTGATTATATAGCAGGAATGACTGATAATTATGCAGTACTCAAATTTCAGGAAGCATTTGAGCCGACAGGGTGGAAGCGCTGAGTTAACAACCCCACTGCAAGCGACGGGGCATCAATTTTGTAACGCTGCAAAGTAACGGAGGGATGTGACTCTCGCGGCAGTCGCCAAATGTCTATAAACAGCCATTTGACTTGTTGCTCACGGAAATCAATGAAATAGAATAACGGTAAAATAGTTAACATAAAGTAGGTGGTGAAGAAGGTGTATTATGCAGATGATTTGATAGAAGAGGTGCGTTCCAGAAATGATATTGTAGATATAATTGGAAGTTATGTAAACTTAAAGAAAAAAGGAAACTCTTATTCGGCTTGTTGTCCGTTTCACCATGAAAAGACCCCTTCTTTCCATGTCAGCCGGGAAAAACAGATGTATCATTGCTTTGGATGTGGTGTAGGTGGAAATGTATATACATTTTTAATGGAACATGAAAATTATTCCTTTCCGGAAGCAGTGGAAGCTTTGGCAGAGCGGGCAGGTGTGAAGCTGCCGGAACAGAGTATGACACCGGAAGCAAAGAAGCAGGCAGACGTACGGACAAAGATTAAGGATATGAATAAGCTGGCTGCTGCATATTTTCATTATCTGCTAAAAAGTGAACACGGCACCAATGCAATGAAATATTTGAAAAACAGAGGTTTGACAGATGAAACGATAAATAAGTTCGGTCTTGGATTTTCAGATGTATATAGTGATGATTTATACAAATACTTAAGAAAGAAAGGCTATAAGGATGAAGAATTAAAGGATTCCGGATTAGTAAAATTTGATGAAAAGCAAGGGGGAACTGATCGTTTTTGGAACAGGGTAATGTATCCTATTATAGATACCAATAACAGGGTGATTGGATTTGGCGGTCGCGTCATGGGAGATGGAAAACCCAAATATATCAATACCCAGGATACACCGGTATTTGATAAAAGCCGGAATTTATATGGCTTGAATCTGGCAAAGAAAAGCAAAAGACATGGAATTATTTTCTGTGAGGGATATATGGATGTGATTTCCATGCATCAGGCAGGCTTTGATAACGCAGTGGCATCTCTTGGAACAGCACTTACTGTAGGACAGGTGAATTTGGTAAAACGTTTTACGGATCACGTTTATCTGGCATATGACAGTGATGAAGCAGGAACGAAAGCGGCACTTCGGGCACTTGAGATTATGAGGGAATTTGAAATGTCTGCAAGGGTTATTTCATTAAAACCGTATAAAGATCCCGATGAGTTGATTCAGACAGAGGGGACAGACAGCTTTGAAAAACGGATCGATGAGGCATTAAGTGGTACGATGTTTGAAATCCGTATTTTGGCTAATAATTATGACCAGGAAGACCCACAGGAAAGAACACAGTTCCAAAAGGAGGCAGCAAAGCATCTTTGTATGATTACGGATCCATTGGAACGTAAAAATTATACGGATAGTGTGGCAAAAGAGTATGATATTGACCCGGAGAATCTGAAGGAGGCAGTTACCCGGTATGGAATAGCAAATGCGGGACGGACGGATACGTCTGTTTTTCGGGAACGGTCCGAACGAAGATCACCGGAAGACGAAAAAGAGAAGAAATTTTTGAAAGCGGAAAGACTTTTGATCACGTGGCTGATTAATGAAAATTCCCTGTTTGAGGTATTAAAGGGAAAGATTACGGCAGACGATTTTTTTGAACCGGTTTATCACAGCATTGCGACGGAATTGTTTGATCAATATAGTAAGGATGGAAAGGTAACCCCGGCTGCCATTATCAGTCACTATCAGAGCAGAGAAGAGCATGAAAAGGTATCCGGCATTATGCAGCAGAACTTTGAGATGGAGATTAGTCAGGGTGAAAAGTCAAAAGTGATTACAGATTTGGTAAAAAGGGTAAAACTAAGGAGTATACAACATCAGATAGAAAATGCCAAGGGTGATTTGACAAAAACGGGAAAGCTGATACAAGAAAGAATTGAAACGAACAGGTTACAAATTAATTTATAAAAATTGAAAGATATTATAAATATATTTTATAAGAAAGATAAAGGCTTAAAATAGCCGTTTTAGGAAGGAAGGAAAAATGGAAGAACAAACAACAAATACTGCAGATGATATAAGGTTTCAGGAAAAATTAAATGAACTACTTGCAATCGCAAAGAAGAAGAAAAATGTAATCGAGGATAACGAAATTATTGCCTGTTTTGCGGGATGCAAGGAGTTAGAGCTGACAACGGAACGTATGGTGGAGATTTTTGATTTCCTTGAAGCGAATAAGGTGGATGTGCTTACCATTTCGGAAACGGATGAAGAACCGGATGCAGATGCACTGTTGGAAGTGGAAAGTGATGAAGAGCTTGCTGTGGAAAAAATAGATCTGTCCGTTCCGGAGGGAACAAACATCGAAGATCCTGTTCGTATGTATCTGAAAGAAATCGGCAAGGTGCCGCTTTTAAGTGCAGAAGAGGAAATTGAACTGGCACAGAAAATGGAGGCCGGAGAGTTTGCAAAATCCCAATTGACAGAGTATGGTGACAGTCTGGATGGTGATGCAAAGAAAGAACTGGAAGATTTGGTGAATCAGGGTGATTACGCAAAAAAGAAACTGGCAGAGGCTAATTTACGTCTTGTTGTAAGTATTGCAAAACGATATGTTGGGAGAGGTATGCTATTTCTTGATTTGATTCAGGAAGGGAATCTTGGACTGATCAAGGCAGTTGAAAAATTTGATTATCGCAAAGGATATAAGTTTTCCACCTATGCAACATGGTGGATCCGGCAGGCGATTACAAGGGCCATTGCAGATCAGGCAAGAACGATCCGTATTCCGGTTCATATGGTAGAAACCATTAATAAGTTAATTCGTGTATCCCGTCAGCTGCTTCAGGAATTAGGAAGGGAACCGTCGCCAGAGGAGATTGCGGAACAGATGGAAGTTCCGGTTGAACGTGTAAGAGACATTCTTAAGATTTCTCAGGAACCGGTTTCGTTGGAAACTCCGATTGGAGAGGAGGAAGATAGCCATTTAGGAGATTTTATTCAGGATGAAAATGTACCGGTACCAGCAGATGCAGCGGCATTTACTTTGTTAAAGGAACAGTTGGTGGAGGTGTTGTCTACTCTTACTGAACGAGAACAAAAGGTATTACGGCTTCGATTTGGTTTGGATGATGGTCGTGCCAGAACATTAGAGGAAGTTGGAAAAGAATTTAAAGTAACGAGAGAGAGGATTCGTCAGATTGAGGCAAAGGCACTCCGTAAACTGAGACATCCCAGCCGAAGCAGAAAGTTAAGAGATTATTTGGAGTAGGATACCGGAGAATAAATGAAAGACATTGTATTATCGAAAAGAATGGAGACTGTGGTGAATATGGTTTCACCGCGGTCCTTTGCTGTTGCAGATATAGGATGTGATCACGCATATGTGTCGATTGCCTTGATAGAGCGGAAGATTGCCGAAAGAGTAGTGGCGATGGATGTACGGTCGGGTCCTTTGGAGATTGCAAGAAAGAATGTAGCAGCCTATGATATGGAGGAAAGGATCGAATTACGTTTAAGTGACGGTCTTGACAGGCTTTCGGAAGGAGAAGCAGATTCTGTGGTGATTGCCGGCATGGGTGGTCTTTTGATGCAGAGTATTTTGGAAAAGGGTAAAAAAGTGTTGGATTCAAAGGAAAAACGACCTGCTTTGATTTTACAGCCCCAATCGGATATCCGTGAAATAAGGATATTTATACAGGAACATGCATATCATATTGTGCGGGAAAAAATGTTGCTGGATGAGGGGAAGTACTATACCGTTATCAAAGCGGAACCGGGTACGGAAAAGCGGAAATATGATGAGGTGGAATTGCAATATGGACGTTATAATTTAGAGCATCGTGATGATATACTGTATGGATATCTAAAAAAAGAAAAAAATGCACTGGAGTCTCTTTTGATGAAACTTACCGATATTGTGGGGGATTCTCAAAGAACGGGTAAGATGATTTCGGAGAGGACAGTAAAAAGAAAGAACTTCGTTTGGAAAGAAAGGGAGATGAATCAAGAAGCATTGAGATATTATGTAAACTTGGAGGGATACATATGAAATGTCAAGAAATTATAAAGATATTAGAGACTCTTTCGCCAATAGAATACGCATGCGATTGGGATAATGTTGGACTGTTGGTAGGAAGAAAAGATAAAGAGGTAAAAAAGATCGTTATCGCATTAGATGCCTCGGAGGAAGTTATTTCTACTGCCGTTAAAGAACAAGCGGATTTGTTGATTACGCATCATCCAATGATTTTTTCCTCCATCAAGAAAGTGAATGGAGAACACTTTACGACCGCAAAAGTTCTTACTTTAGCAGAGTATGGTATTTGTTATTATGCAATGCATACGAATTTTGATACCGTCGGCGGCATGGCAGAATTAGCTGCCAGTGAGCAGTATCTGAATTTATCAGATACCAGTCCTATTGAAACAGACAGATGCAGTGATGCCGGAATGGGGAGATATGGAAGGCTTCCCAAGCCGATGACGGCAGAGCAGGTCGCAGAGTACGTAAAGAAAAGATTTGATCTTCCGTATGTTCTGCTTTATCAGCGAAGCGACGAAAAAGAGAATGTATATGACCATATTGCGGTAATGCCAGGTTCCGGAAAAAGTGAAATAGCCAGAGTAAAAGAAAAAGGATATTCTCTTTATCTGACAGGAGATATTGGACATCATGATGGACTGGATGCAATGGATATGGGACTCAGTGTGATTGATGCAACACATTATGGTTTAGAGCATATTTTTATTCCATATTTATATGATTATCTGAAAACGATGCTGAAGGATGAAAAGTTAGATATAGTTACAGTAGATACCGGCTGTCCAGCCAAAGTGTTATAAAGATATAGGCATTTGTGAAACCCGCTATTTTCAAAATCTAGTTGTGCAATATAAACAATATCATAAGCAGCACAAGCGTGCCCAGCGTTAATATTGTTTATATTGTACAACGGTCGGTAACGAAAATAGAGTTTCGCAATTATCTATTATAAAAAATATTATACGAGGAGATGATATTTATGATAACGGTATATATTGAAAATAAGGAATATGAGGTGGCAGAAGATATCAGTCTGGAAGAACTTGCAAAACGGTATGGAAACAGTGAAAAGGGTGATATCGTGCTTGCCTATCGTAACGGACATCTTTGTGAGCTTTATAAAAAGGTAAAGGAAAATGCAAAGATTGAGTTTGTAACTACAGCAGAAAAGATAGGTCTTTCCACGTATAAAAGAAGTATGATCATTATGATGATGAAAGCGTTTCGTGAGGTGTTAAAAGAGAGGGGTACTACAGGAAGAATCCGGGTATTATTTTCATTAAGTAAGGGATTTTATTGTGAATTGGACAGTAAAAAGGAAAAGGTTTCACAGGAACTGTTGGATAGGGTGGCAGAAAAGATGGAAAGTATGGTAAAGGCAGACATTCCGATTGAGAAATATACATATAGTTCCCATGATTTAATAAAACGATTTAAAAAGCAGGGAAGAAATGATAAAGTGCAGCTATTCCGCTATCGTAGAGCCTCCAATGCAAATGTTTATCGGCTGGATGATTTTGAAGATTACTATTACGGGTTTATGGTACCCTCTACCGGATATCTTGGTTATTTTGCGTTACATAAGTATGAGGAAGGTTTTGTGCTTCAAATGCCGGACCGGAAGAATCCGTTTGTTGTACCGGAATTTCATCCCCAGAATAAGTTGTTTCAGGTGATGAAGCAGTCAGATGATTGGGGGGTGATGTTAAATGTAGATACGGTGGGGGGCTTGAATGATGTCATTGCAGATGGAGGAATGAATGACCTGATGCTGGTTCAGGAGGCATTACAGGAAAAGAACATTGCTGAAATTGCAGGAAGAATTAAGCGGGAGGATAAGAAGGTTATTCTGATTGCAGGACCAAGTTCGTCGGGAAAGACTTCTTTTTCGCATAGGTTAAGCATCCAGTTAAGAGCATTGGGATTAATGCCACATCCAATTGCACTTGATAATTATTTTGTGGACAGAGAACTTACACCGAAAGATGAGTATGGAAATTATGATTTTGAATGTGTTGAAGCGGTTGATACGGCAAAATTTAATGAGGATATTGTGAAACTTCTAAATGGAGAAACAGTAAGGATGCCAACATTTAATTTTCTTCTTGGAAGAAGAGAATATAAAGGGAATGTTATGGAGCTCCAGAAAAATGATGTTTTGGTGATTGAGGGAATTCACGGATTAAATCCTATCATGTCCGAGAAACTTCCCGAGGAAAGTAAATTTAAAATATATATCAGTGCACTTACCCAGTTGAACGTAGACGAACATAACCGCATTGCCACAACAGATGGACGTTTGATCAGAAGAATTGTAAGAGATGCCAGAACAAGGGGAAACAGTGCTCAAAAGACGATTGCCATGTGGGAGTCGGTAAGAAGGGGTGAGGAGCGTAATATTTTTCCGTATCAGGAGGAAGCGGATGCCATGTTTAATTCTGCTTTAATTTACGAATTAAGTGTAATTAAGCCATATGTAGAACCACTGCTTTTTGCAATTCCAGCCAGTGCAAAGGAATATCAGGAGGCGAAAAGGCTGCTTAAGTTTTTAGATTATTTTCTTGGAGTTAGTTCGGAAAATATACCGAATAACAGCATTTTACGCGAGTTTGTTGGAGGAAGCTGTTTCCCGGTATAGTTTATTCATAACAAGTGATTTTAATTCCTATGTAAAGTATAATTGACTCTTGAAGAACTCTTTTTTGTATGATAAAATGAGGTTCGACTCAGACAAATGATCGCGGCTGCAAAACCGAAAGGTTGCAGGTGAGGAAAGTCCGGGCTTCATAGGGCAGGATGCCGGATAACGTCCGGTGGAGGTGACTCCCAGGCTAGTGCAACAGAAATATACCGCCAGTCTTCTGGTAAGGGTGGAAAGGCGAGGTAAGAGCTCACCGCTGTTTTGGTAACAAAGCAGGCTCTGTAAACCCCATCCGAAGCAAGACCGAACAGAGAACGATGTGGCGGCCCGTCACGTTTTCGGGTAGGTCGCTTGAACCTGTTGGTAACAACAGGTCTAGATAGATGATCATTCAAGACATAACCCGGCTTATCGTCTGAGTCATTTATCATATGAGATTCAGTGTATAGAATGTTATACAAAATAGCGTAAAGCCAAATGAAATCGTTATACGATATCTTCATTTGGCTTTATTTTATCTTGCCTGATTCAAAAGTGCTTTTCCTTCCTGCCAGTAAAAGCAGTAGTCAATCAAACTAATAGATGTACGGGGATACTTGTCCAACAGTTCTTTCCGCGTATATACCTGCGAACAAATCTCAGCCATAATCGTACGGATTTCCCAAATCATATTCTGTCTGGAAGCCTCATCTAATAATGAGAATATGTATTGGCTTTTAAATGGAAGATGTGCATAAATATCTGCCATCATCGTATCTATGGATACGTTTTGATTACGGTAATCATCTATCATTTCAAACACCAGATACTTTTCGTCATTCGGAATGCCCGCATGTCGGGCAATCAGTTTGGAACAAAGTTCTTCTACATTTTCATCCTGATAGTTGAATTTTTCTATATTATAGTCTGCAAATGTATCCAACAACATCTCAAAATGATGTCTGATCTGATACTGGGGCAAATCTGCACAAAAATCAGTCAGTTCATCATGAATTCCGGTTTCCTCATCCCAGTAAAGCAACGCATAAACCCAGTATACCAGATAGCATATCATGATATCTTCGATTCCGTCTTTCCGGTCTGTAAAAGAAAAGGCTGATTTAAGTTTTGCACCTAAGCTTCTAAAATCGGTCTCACTTAGCGTCAGATCACTCAGAACTCTGATATTTGGTATCTGCATTTCAAAATATTCCTTCATCTGTGGTAAATTGAACTTTTGTCCTGATACACCCATAAAGCAGCCCTCCTTAATCATTTTAATTCCCAATTACAACAATAAGAAACAGCACTTTAGTATTTCTTTATATTATAACATATAATATCCTTTTTGTCACTATATGCACATTTTTTATCCATGCATTTGTAACTATTCGGCCTTTGGCTTCATAGTTACGAATCCAGCTCATTTAAAGTTTGCCTTCGGCAAAGCGCCGGATTCCCGTTTGGCAGAATATACACATTCTTACGGACTTTGCAGCAAGTGCAAAGTCCTAGGCT
>CAJUBR010000032.1 GCA_910584695.1 uncultured Lachnospiraceae bacterium | reverse complement strand
AAATATCTGTTTTACCTTTTTTAACGAGCTTCCTTCCATACAAGAACTTTTACTTCTTGATATTCAGGCAGGCTATGACGGTGATCCCGCTGCCGACAGCCGGGAACAGATCATTTTTTCTTATCCGGGATTTTATGCGGTTTTTGTTTACCGAATTGCCCATGAACTATATAAGATGAATGTTCCGTTTATCCCCCGTATCATGACAGAACATGCCCATAGCAAAACCGGTATTGATATCAATTCCGGAGCCACCATCGGGCGGTATTTCTTTATGGACCACGGAACCGGTATTGTAATCGGAGAAACCACCATCATCGGTGACTATGTCAAGCTCTATCAGGGGGTTACCCTTGGTGCACTTAGTACCCGGGGCGGTCAGCATCTGGCGGGAATCAAACGCCATCCTACCATTGAAGACCGGGTTACTATTTATTCCAATGCCACTATCTTAGGCGGTGAAACCGTCATTGGCAAAGATTCCGTAATCGGCGGCGGTGCTTTTATAACAAATTCCATTCCCGAATGTACCCGGGTATCGGTAACCCCACCGGATTTGGCAATCAAAAATGACACCGGAACAACTTTATCTGCAACAGACTATATCTATGAAATATAATCTTTTTTACCGGAAATGGAAAAAAGAACAATACACAAAACAGAAACGGAGTAAAAACTATGGTACTAGCATGTCAGAATCTTTCAAAAGCCTATGGTGCATCTGAGATTCTTAACAACATTAATTTTCACATAGAAGCAAGAGAAAAAATTGCCATTGTCGGTATCAACGGTGCCGGCAAATCTACGCTGCTAAAGATTATCATGCAGGAGGAGGAGGCAGATGAAGGGAAAGTAGTCACCGGCAAAGATATCCGGTTGGGATACCTTGCCCAGCATCAGGACTCCTATTTTGATAAAACCATCTATGAGGAACTGCTAAGCGTAAAGCAGGATGTGATTCTGCTTCAGGAACAGATGCGCCAGCTTGAGCGTGATATGAAACATTTAGAAGGAGATGCTCTGGAATCGGCTTTCAACCGATACACCCGTATGACCCAAACATTTGAGCAGCAGGAAGGGTATGCCTTTGAAAGCCAGATTACCGGTGTCTTAAAAGGGCTGGGCTTTTCAGAATCCGATTTTAACAGACCTGTCATCGAACTTTCCGGCGGAGAAAAAACCCGTGTTTCTTTAGGGCGTCTTCTGCTTTCAAGACCGGATGTCATTTTATTAGATGAACCAACGAACCATTTAGACCTTAACAGTACCGCATGGCTCGAAGGATACCTTAGTAATTATGACGGTGCTGTCATCATCGTATCTCATGACCGTTATTTTCTGGACAAGATTGTCACAAAAGTCATAGAAATAGAAAATACAAAAAGTACGATCTATCATGGCAATTACAGTTACTATGCTGCCAAAAGAGAGGAGATCCGTCTATCCAAATACCGTGCTTATATGAACCAGCAGGCAGAAATCAAGCATCAGGAGGAGGTTATTACAAAACTAAAGCAATTTAACCGCGAAAAATCAATCCGGCGTGCCGAAAGCCGCGAAAAGATGTTAAATAAAATAGAACGTTTGGAAAAACCACAGGCGGTGCATGATGAGATACGGCTTGCTCTTACTCCTGATGTGGAAAGTGGAAATGATGTTCTTTTCATTGAAGGACTCACAAAATCCTACGGAGGACACACCCTTTTCAAAGACATTGAAATGGACATCAAACGGGGAGAACGGGTTGCCCTGATTGGAAATAACGGAACCGGAAAAACCACAATTTTAAAGATTATTAACCGTTTAATCGAAAAAGATTCGGGTAAAATCCTATTCGGTGCCCAGGTACATATCGGTTACTACGATCAGGAACATCAGGTGCTGCACCCTGATAAGTCCATTTTTGATGAACTCCACGATACTTATCCCAATATGACAAATACAAAAATCCGTAATGTATTGGCTGCTTTCCTGTTTACCGGAGAGGACGTTTTTAAAGAGATCAAAGATTTGAGCGGCGGGGAACGGGGACGGGTCAGTCTTGCCAAACTGATGCTCTCCAATGCAAACTTCCTGATTTTAGACGAGCCTACGAACCATTTAGACATTACTTCCAAAGAAATTTTAGAACAGGCTTTAAAAAATTATACAGGCACCATACTCTATGTTTCCCACGACCGTTATTTTATCAATCAGACTGCTACCCGGATACTGGATTTAAGTCCTAACGGTATGGTTTCTTATATTGGCAATTACGATTACTACATCGAACAAAAACTGGTTTCCACAGCCAGACAGGAAGAAAAAACCGTTATAGCAAAAGAAGAAAGTGGAAATAAAAAAGACTGGAAAAAATCCAAAGAAGAACAGGCAAAGGAACGCAAACGGCTGAATGATATTAAAAAAACAGAACTTTCCATAGAGGAATTAGAACAGCTCATCTCCTCTTTAGAAAAAGAAATAAGCCTGCCGGAAAATGCCACAAATGCTGCCAGACTAACGGAACTTTCCAAAAAACAGGCGAAAGCAACCGAGGAACTGGAACAGCTTTACGAAACATGGGAAACATTATCGGAATAAGACCTTTATGATCTTATTCTAACTGTTTTACATATTCCTCTAATGTAATTCCTTTCTGTGTGATTTCTTTTGCTGCTTCTTTTCCTACATAACGGAAATGCCAGGATTCAAACATGAATCCGGTAATATCTTCCTTTCCCTCAGGATAACGCCGGATAAAACCGTATTCTGCACAATGTGCCGCCAGCCATACGTTTTCCTCCGTATACTGCTGGGATTCCTCTAACCGTTGATTACTTTCCGCTACAATATCGACACAAAGTCCCGTCTCATGTTCACTGTATCCGGCAGGAGCAACACTTTCCAAAGCATCCTCGTAAGCCTCCTGTTCATTCATTCCCGCATTTTTATTTTTCTCAATCTCTTCCTCCATTAATTGCTGTTGCTTTTCTGATGTACGAAATCCACTTGCTACCAAAAAAGAGAGTCCCGGATTCTCTTTTTCTCCCGCAAACAGCATATCCCTTAAATCATTATAAATATCCTCCGACACATATTGTCCGTTATTTAGCAAATGCAAATCGGTATGGTAGCCTTCAGGCAGAGAATGTTCTTTATTTACCAGTATCAGCATAGGATCTTGAAAAACTCTTTCATCTGCCATTTTTTCCGGATGTAAAGTCTTTTGTTCCTGATTTGTTTCCTGCACTTTTCCACCATCTGCCGGACTTTCCTCATTTTTTACAATAACAGCCTCCTTGTCATCAAAAAATAATGCCCTGCATATATTTTTTGCACCCCAGACCAGTAAAAATACCGTTCCGACCGCCGCAAAAAATGCAGCAATTAAAACAGACCAAGCCATACAGCACTGCATTCTTCTTTTCAATGACACTTTTTTCTTTCTCATAATCACGATCTCCTTTACTACAATGCACTTATCTTATCTGTAGTTTGTATCATTTTTTGTATAAAAAAGCATCATGATTGTATCATTTTCCATAGGATGCCTCACTACCATCATACGGCATTGCATTTTCATTTTCTAAAATGTCAGTAATTCCAATGTGTACACCCTCCATAGATTCCTGTATATAATATACCTGACAAGGTATTTCAATTATATCCCCTTTGTCATAAAAGGATAAATAGGTGTCCTCATAAAACAGCATTTCTTCCAAGCCAAAACTCCCATAAAGATTCAGATATCCGCTTCTCACATTTTGTGCTTCGTAATAAATTCTTAACTGTTCTCCCATCTGACTTTCAAGCTTCCTCAGTACGTCTGGTTCTGTTTTTTCTACATTGGCAGCATAAATCCCTTTGTTTAACAAAAAATCATATACACCGTATCCATAAAGATCGGCCGAATATATTTTATAAGTACCGGCATCAATTATAAATTCATACTGAAAATTCTCTTCATCATAAAATACCAGTTTCCAGACGGATACAACCGTACTCGGATTCTCTACCGTGCCGATATTGTAATACAGTGCCTCATGGAAACCTTTCCGTAACTGTTCCGCATCCACCAGCCCGGGAATGAGCTCCGCTTTTTCCAATATTGAAACCTGCTTTTGTAATCCCTCTAATAATGCTTCATCCTGCGACTCCAGATTTGTTATGCTATGAATAGACATGATTTCTGTCGGATACTGTCCATAATAAAGTGAAAAAAGTTTATCTGCCAAAGGCAGTTCATAGTGAATCCCCTGTTCCTGTTTATCCTGTTTCACAAGCACATATTGTTTCATATATTGTCTTTCCAAAATCATTGCATCCATCTCCGGAAGATAAATAACTGCTGCAAAAAAAATTAGGATAAGCAATATGGTACCCCCCCAGTAAAAAAAACGTTTCATTCCGGTTTTCTCCCTTCTTTTTGTAATTTCTGCTCTTCACAGGACAGAATTACGGTCACTTTTGTCCCTTTCCCCTCTTTGCTTTCAATGTTCCATTTTGCACCGTGAAGCTTGACAATCTCATTACAGAGTGTCATTCCAAGACCGGCACCTCCCTCTTTTCTGGAACGGGATTTGTCTACCATATAAAATGCCTGGGTAATTTTTTGAACTGCGTCCTCCGGCATCCCTTTCCCCTGATCAATAATGGATACCTGATATCCCTCTTCTTTTTTCACTCCCTTAATATAAATTGTATCCCCTGCTTCTGACGCTTTCCTTGCATTATCCACCAGATTTGCAAACAGGGAAATCAGCATGTCCTTCTCACCGTATATTCTGCCAGGCTCTACTTCCCTCTTCAATACCATATCTTTTTCTAAAATTCCAACCTCGGACAGATCAAAAACACTCTGGATTAAAAACTGGGCATCAAAAGACTGAAATTCAAAATCCTGTTTTTTCAACACAAACAGCTCCATCAGTTTAAAGGAAAGTGACTCTAACCGCTTTCCCTGTGAATAAATATAGCCCGCTGCCTTGATTTTTTCCTCCGTCGTAAGCTCCATGGAGCGCATCATATCTGCATATCCGATAATTGCAGTAAGCGGTGTCTTTAATTCATGTGCAAATGCAGACGTAAATGCTTCCTGATCCTTCGCATGATTCATCAACTGTTCTATCTTATCCGACAGGTTATCCGCCATATCATTAAAATCAGATGCAAGAATACCCACCTCATCATTTCCCCTTTTCTTTGCCCGAATCCGATAGTCACCACCTGCGAAGCGGCGTGTCGTCTTTGAAAGCTCATGAATCGGAAATGTCAGATAATAAGAAAGCATCAAAGAAACCGTCCCTGTAGCTACAAGCAATATAGCAATAATAATCTGATAGGTCCTCGTCATCTGATGCCGGTTCTCATAAATATGACTGATATCGATCATATTTTCTATATAATAGGATTCCTTAATGGATTCCACACTCACCATACTTACTACCCTGAGCCAATATCTTTCTTCCTCTTTGATCACCTCATAACCGCTATAGTCCTGATTCACCTTATCAAACAACAGTGATTGTATGTCCCGTCTCTTTTTGGAATACACATTTTTCTTTTCACTATCCCATACCTGAAAATAACTTCCTGATTTTCCCATGCTTTTTTCCAGAGAATCTGCAATTTCTCTCACAATGGAACGCCTTTTTTCCAGATAATTGATCGGAACTGCCTCCACTGCATTTTTAAAGGCAATCTGATACATCGAATTTTCTATATTCCCCATCTGGATTTCTCTGTCATATGAAGATTTGAAAGCAGCATGGATCATCCATGTGCCACAGATACTAAAGGATAACGCAAGCAGAATGACGATACTTAAAAATACCTTCCAGTAAAATTTCATTCTATACCTCCAGACGGTACCCTACCTTGTATACCGCCTTAATCACATTTTCCCAGTTTAACTTTTTTCGGAGTCTTTGTACATGCAGATCTACCGTTCTGCTGTCACCCAGATAATTGCTTTCCCATACATTTTCATAAATCGTTTCCCGATAAAGGGCAATATTTTTATTCCGTACAAATAAAAGCAATAATTCAAATTCTTTCATGGTCAGCATGATCTGTTCTCCATTCTTCATAACAATACGGGAAGGAATATCAATTGATACGTCTAAAACCTGTATCTTATCTGCTGCTTTATGATATCTTCTAAGAACTGTTTCTACCCTTGCTAACAGCTCAACAATTTCAAAGGGCTTTGTGATATAATCATCCGCTCCTGACTTTAATCCCTTAACCTTATCCTCCAGTTCTCCCATTGCGGTAATAAAAATCACCGGCATCTCTAACGCCTTCGTGTAATCCAGCAGCTCATAGCCATTAATCCCCGGCAGCATGATATCTAACAGCACCAGATCAAACCTCTCCTGCTGCATCATATCTGCCGCTGTTATGCCATCAAATGCACATTGACATCCATAACCTGCTTTTACCAGATTCATGCGGATTAAATCCGAAATTGCTTCCTCATCTTCTACTATTAAAATCTTTATCATAACTATTACTTCTCTTTCCTCTATTATTTAAAGAATATTTATTATTTTACTATATTTAAACATAAAAATAAATTGTATCATTTTTGTATCGAGCAGATTATTTTAGCCAATTTTTATTTTCAGCATATTATATAGCAAGAACACATAGGATGCAGGTTATGTATTATCTAATATTTCTTATTTTTCTCATTGCCCTGTTTTTCATTCTATTATTTCACACTAAGAGAAAAAAAATTATTGCAAAAATCTGTAAAATGGAAAAAACCGAAAAATGCTTTCTTTTAAATGAAGTAGTAAAGCCCTTTGGATACTGCTACCACTGCAGTTGTGGTTTCTTTTCCACAATCTGGGACGCCTGGCAGAAGGATTTCGGTTACACCTACCTTTTCGACAAGACAGCACCGCGTTTTCAAATGGTATTCCAGTGTGAACCCATTTATTTTGATTATGACGGAAAAACCTGGCTGATTGAATTCTGGAAAGGTCAATACGGTATTAATACCGGTGCCGAAATCGGTGTATACCATGCTGACCGGATCATTCCTCCGGAGGATTACAAAAAAACAGTTTTCTTCGGTGCCACAGAAAATGAAATGTTAAACCTTTCCATTCTGCTCTATAATGAGAAAGGCAGATATGTATGGATTCAGGAAAAACACTGGTGGCTGACCGCCTTTCTAACCGGCTGCTTTTCCAATCCCGCCGACTTGTTTTTAGAAACCTCTATCACTTTTCCAGACTATGAGATGTTAGACGCCTTTGTACTGGGCATGTATGCGGCGGGATACTGTGCAAAAGATTTTTATGTCTTCGGACTGAAAGTAACCTTTACCTTTTTTGCTCCAAAAAATGAAGAGACTGGTTTTTTTACCCGTTTTCTGTGCCGGTTCGCCCAATGGAAAAACCGGTTTTTCTGTAAATTATATACATGGGTTACACGGCCATTTTGCCAGACAGAAGACCGCATTTTATATCTTTATTATCATCTGCCATTTATTTTCCGCAAAACCTTACGGCTGCACCGCTTTCAAAAAAAGAAAAAATGTCATAGGAGAAACAAAAAATGAGTACCGCATCCCGGTTAGAACATGCTTTCTGCCATGCCCCCATCCTTCCACTCACCTATAATACAAAATATATATTAATGAGTGACTGCCACCGGGGCACCGGTACCTCGGCAGACAATTTTTTAAAAAACCAGCATTTGTATTTTGCCGCTTTAAAACACTATTACCAATCGGGATTTACCTATATTGAACTGGGGGATGGAGATGAATTATGGGAAAACCGAAAAATAGAATCCATTATTGAGGTGCACAGTAACGTATTCTGGATGTTTTCCCTGTTTCACCAAAAGAAGCGGCTATACCTGTTATACGGCAACCATGATATCATTAAAAAAAGAAAGAACTATTGCCAGAAAAAATGCAGCACTTATTTCTGTACGGAAAGCCAGAAGCCACAGCCTCTGTTTACGAACCTGATTTTTCACGAAGGACTGATTCTTCAATCCGAAACAACGTCCTGCAAAACCCTATATCTTACCCACGGACACCAGGCAAGCCTTCTTAACTCCACCTTTTGGCCCCTTGCCCAGTTTCTGGTACGATATCTCTGGAAACCATTGGAAAATGCAGGTATATTAGATCCCACCAGTGCCGCCAAAAATTACAGTATAAAAAATAGGACAGAAGAACGACTGAACCGATGGGCCTCCGATACAAACCGGATTCTAATCACCGGACACACCCACCGCCCTGTACTCCCTGAACAATCTTCCCATTATTACAATACCGGAAGCTGCGTTCATCCACGCTGCATCACCTGTATCGAAATCGAAAACGGTGCCCTTTTACTCGTAAAATGGAGTATGAATGCAAAAGCAGACGGTTCCTTGTATGTTGCCAGAGAAGTGTTATCAGGGCCGGTCTGTATTCTTTGAAAATAGATATGCTACGCTAAAAATATAACAGATAGGGAGTAATATGCCGGACGGGGCAGCCGCATTGACGTCTTTTTCTTCGTCTTGCTGCAAGGCTTTGACAAAAGAGAAAGAGTTTCCTAATGCGGCAACCCCTGTCTACCGGTATCACTTAGATGAAAGAGTTTCCTCTAATGTACTTCTGATTTCCTTTATAAAATTCTCGGAATTCAATACCACAGGATTTTCAATGGTTGTAATCAGTGCCAGATCCTTTGTCATCTTTCCGGACTCAATTGTTTTCAACGTAGCAGCTTCTAACTGGTCAGCAAAAGTCATCAGCTCAGGAATCTGATCCAGTTCCCCGCGTTTTCTTAACGCACCGGTCCATGCAAAAATGGTTGCAACAGAATTGGTTGAAGTCTCCTCTCCCTTTAGATGCTTGTAATAATGTCTCTGTACTGTCCCATGTGCCGCTTCGTACTCATAAACTCCGGAAGGGGAAACCAATACGGAAGTCATCATTGCAAGGGAACCAAATGCAGAAGAAACCATATCAGACATTACATCACCGTCATAGTTTTTACATGCCCAGATAAATCCACCCTCTGCCTTCATTACACGGGCAACCGCATCATCAATCAGCGTATAAAAATATTCAATACCGGCAGCCTTAAATTTCTCATCATATTCTGCCGTATAAATCTCCTGAAAAATATCTTTGAATCTATGGTCATATTTTTTAGAAATCGTGTCCTTTGTCGCAAACCATACAGACTGTTTGATATCCAGTGCATAGTTAAAGCATGCCCTTGCAAAGCTTGCAATAGACTCATCCAGATTATGCATACCCTGAATCACACCGGGACCCTTGAATTCATGGATTGTCTCACGAATTTCAGTTCCGTCCTCACCGGTAAATACCAGCTCTGCCTTCCCTGCACCCGGAATACGGATCTCTGCATTCTTATATACATCACCATAAGCGTGTCTTGCCAGTGTAATCGGCTTTACCCAGTTTTTGACGCATGGCTCAATCCCCTTTACCACAATCGGTGCACGGAATACCGTACCATCCAGTGCTGCACGAATCGTTCCGTTTGGCGATTTCCACATTTCTTTTAAATTATACTCTGTCATCCGGGCAGCATTCGGAGTGATCGTAGCACATTTTACCGCTACACCATACTTCTTTGTTGCCTCAGCAGAATCAAATGTCACCTGGTCATTTGTTTCATTTCTGTATTCCAGACCCAGATCATAATATTCTGTCTTTAAATCAATAAATGGGAGCAAAAGCTCGTCCTTAATCATTTTCCAGAGAATTCTTGTCATTTCATCCCCATCCATCTCTACCAATGGGGTCGTCATCTTAATCTTATCCATATTCTGTCTTTCCTCCTGTATACTTTTTCAAGAGTGCTGCCTGTTCTCACAAACAACATCATTTTCCCTATATACATTATCAGAAATTTATTCTTCTGGCAACTTTACTTTTTAAGTTTTTTTCTAAATCAAAGCACTGCTCTTTAATATAAATATAATTGCAGTCAAAGTTACGGAAGAAAACAGCGTTGTTATTACCACGATTCCCGATGCCAGCATACTGTCATTTCCCATATTCTTTGCCATGATATAAGAACTAACCGTAGTGGGTGCCCCTGTCAGAATCAGAAGTGCCACCATTTCTTCATTCCGAAATCCCATCCATGCTGCAACAGGAAGAAAAATCCCCGGAATCAGAACCAGTTTGATAAAGGAAGCTGTTAATACCAGTTTCCACTTACTCACTGCCGCCTCGGTTGAAAATCCTGCTCCGATTGCAATTAAAGCAAGGGGAGTAGACAGACCTGCCACACTTGCGATTCCTTTTTCCAGGATAACAGGAAACTGTACCTTTAACAATGCAAAGGGAATTCCCGCAAAAATCCCAATAATAATGGGATTGGTCACGATACCTTTCACTGTCTTTTTCACCACTGCTACTTTATCTGTCTCTCCTGCATTGGCACTCCGTATCAGCACAATAACAGAAAAAATATTAAACAGCGGAATAGAGGCTGCAATCATCATCGGTACAAGTCCGCTGTTTCCATAGATATTCTTAGCAAAGGCAATTCCTAAAATTGCTGCACTTCCCCGGAAGCTTCCCTGTACAAAACTGCCAATCATACTCTTATCCTTTATAAACAGCTCTGCACCAATCCATGTAAGCCAAAAAAACACGCAGGTTCCTAGAAAGCAGAACAAAACAAATTTCAAGCTGAAATCACGAGATAGATCAGCACCTGCTATATCCTGAAACACCATTAACGGTAGTGCCACTTTAAATACAAGCTTGTCTGCCACCGACACAAATTCATCCGTCACAAAACGAATCCTTTTTAACCACCATCCAAGAATAATGACAAGAAAAATCGGCATTGTAGCATTTAAGCTGTATATAAAATTACCTGTCATTCCCGTCCTCATCTTCCTTATTCTTTGCGTTAATGATAAAAAGTGCCAGCACCACTATGATGGATACAATCATACAGACTGCAATGAGCCAGACTTTAGATTCATCTCCGGTATTTGCCATACCTAACATTGTATTTAACATATCATTTTCCCCTTCCCTTATTCCGGATGGTAATTTTTTACCACATCCTGATCCGGAATAGTTTTCTTTGTTGCATTTACAAAATTACGGACTGCAACGGTTCCCTTATTCACCGGTATATTTGTCCCTGCTCCCGCTACACAGCCTCCGGGACATCCCATACCTTCGATCAGACAGCCGTCTTTCTTACCTGCCTTTGCAAGCATCAGCATCTTACGGCATTCATCCAGACCCTCTGCATGCTCAATATGCACTTCCGTTCCCGGATAATATTGATGAATACAGGCCTCCACTGCCTTTGCCACTCCTCCTGAAACCGCATAACCGCGACCGGCACCGGTTGCATCTTCCACTGGAACCCCAACCCGGAAATCATCAAACTCAATATCCCTTGCAAGAAACATGGCATCCAGTTCCTCAAAGGTAATCACAAAATCAACATCACTGCGAACACTCCTTCGCATCGCTTCCAGTTTTTTTGCTGCACAGGGTCCGATAAATACAACCGATGCGTCCGGATGCTCCTGTTTAATCAGCCTTGCAGTTGCCACCATCGGCGTAAGGGCATTGGAAATATGATCAATCGTCTCTGGAAAATGCTTCTTCGACAGCAATGCCCAGGAAGGACAGCAGGACGTCAGTAAAAACGGAGTCTTACCGGCAGCCACCTCATTTACATAATGCTCTGCCTCTGCCATCGCTCCCATATCCGCACCTAATGCAACCTCATACACCTCTGCAAATCCAAGCTTTAACAGAGCCGCCTTGATTTTATCCGGTGTAGCGTATTCTCCAAACTGTCCTACAAATGCCGGTGCAATTTCCGCAATGATCTTACGGTTGGAACGCAGAGCACGAATTAACTGAAAAATCTGCGATTTATCGGCAATAGCACCAAATGGACAATTTACCATGCACATCCCGCAGGACACACATTTTTTCTCATCAATCCTTGCACGTCCCAAATCATCATTTGTAATTGCATTGACACCGCAGGCATCTGCACAGGGACGACGCTTGTGTGCAATTGCATCATACGGACAATGGCTCTTACACTTTCCGCATTTGATACAGATATTCTTATCAATAACAGAAACACCCTTTTCCATATGAATTGCTCCCACCGGACATACCTCCATGCAGGGATGTGCCACACAGCCTTTACACTGATTGCTGACCTCATACACATTATGCTCACAGGCATTACATGCAGCCGGAATCACCTGCATAAGCGGCGGTTCATAGTACTTTTCATCTATATTACTCTCCTCAATTCCCTGTGTCAGATGCACCGGTTTATCCTCCGGACGAAGGGACATCCCCATCGCCAGCCGTATCCGTTCCCTGGTAATCGCTCTTTCCCGGTATATACTCTCACAGTACTGGGGAGTATCCCCGGGTGTTATCTTATACGGAATTGCTTCAATATCATCGATAATATTTTCAGAATTGTATGCTACGTTCGCAATCTCTGTAAATACCTGTTTCCTAAGTCGTTTTACGTTCGTCTCTAAGTTTCGCACCCTGCTCTCTCCTTTTTCTCGGTTTATACTCTCATTATAAGCAATTTCAAAATAATTTCAAGCTTTGCGAAAGACAAAGGCATCTATCCATTTCGGTGAAAACAATTTATACGATTCTGCCAGAGAGTCCCCCCGGTCTGGTTTTATATAGTAATATGCCGGTAACACAGACAGCGGCTGCGGCAATCAAATATTTATGCCACCATGCTGCAGCATTCATGATACAAATTGTATAAAAGCAGCTTCCTGCCAGAACCGAAAACAGATATCTCCCGAAGGAAAAATAAAATCCGTTTCTTTTTGAGACGTCCAACTTTCCTGACAGCCATACTGTAATTGCTGTCAGGATACATCCTGCTGCCAGACCTGCATAGGTAGAAATTCTGGAAAAGTCAAATAATCTGGTAAATTCCTCTAAGTCCGAAAAACCTAATTGCATTATGACTTCTTCTGTATCTATAAAGCCTGTTCTCGAAATAAATTCTTTTACGGACTGTCCCCGAATTCGCATCTCGGGATTCAGGATTGTATGCGTCCAGACTGGATCCGGGAATTCAGCAACATTTCCAAAGTACTGATTGCCTGCACTATTGAAAGTGAAAAAGCCATAGATATGCTGCATCCATTCTGTTTTCCCAAAAACATCAAATCCTGCCGTAAGTATATATGCCGACATTACAAGCATACCGGCAGATCCAATTATTTTCATCATTCCATCTACAAACAACAGTTCCAGAAGTCCTATCATTCCCAGCAGCATCAGCATATAACAAATCGAGGTTATCATTTCGCCCAGTACAGCTTTGGTCAGCCATGGAATCTCAATTCCGATACGATGAAATATATTTGTCAAATAAATCAGGATTCCTGCTGTATAAATTATCAAAGATACTACAACCAATACGCTGTCTGCAAGAAGATAAAATCCTTTTTTTGTCCGCTCCTTTACCGGAATCGTCACAAGGAATTCCCTTCCATAGGCATCCCGTTCCGTCCAATATCGAAAGAACTTCATAGCCAAAAGCATCAATACAATGATTTGGATATCCTCATAAGAAGTAAGACTGTAAGAAATCTGATTTACCATTCTTACGATCTGGTCAGGAATCAGAAAAATATCACTAATTTCCTCGTCTGTCTGCCTTTCACTGCTATAATATTGAATCGCTTCCCCTAACTCATCTATCGTCATCCAGTTCCAGTTATTTATTATATGAATCCTATATCCTGTCATAAAAATTGCTGCGAGCAAAATTGCCACAAAATAACATTTCCATTCATGTTTACATAACTGCTTCATACTACTTCACCTCCCATTCCTTCATCAGTCTCCGCTTTTTTGAATACACCCCATACAGTATAAAAATTACTGTCAGTGCTATAATCGCAGAAATAAAAGAGACCACAGACTTTTCAGGCGTGATAGCTTCATTCGATACACCAAATGCAGCAAGCACTCCCCAAAAGGCATAAAACAGATATTTCAATGGTGAAAAATACAGATGGAGCAATAGATGCAGCCAGCCATTTTATTAATCGGTTTCCTTCCCCTATAATTCCTTCATCCGCATACACACCACGATAATATATCTGATTCAGACAACTGCTCAAAGCCTGCCAGACTGCAATTGTAGTTATCCCCCCAATCAGGTTGTTTCTACACACCAGCATTCCCAGATAAAGCAGCGAAAGTGCAAAAAGTACAAATATAAAATAATACAGAATACCCTGAAGCATTGCTACGTTTGCCGTCGTAACAATATCACCCTTCATTCCTTCTATATGGTGAAGCTTTGCTGCCTCTAACATGTCACGGTTATATCCCGTCTGTGCCGCCAGAAAAATACCCGTCATTGCCAAAAAGGATATCGTAATAATCCCTGTCAGAAATACAAAATCATGTATTATCCACGTCCTGTGCTTAACCGGTAAGAAATTCTGAAATTCTCTTATCCTTTGTGTAATAAAAACAAAATGTCTTATGAGAAGAATCAACACGATTCCTGCAACCACAACATAAAACCCAAGCAGATCACTATTGTCCGCCATATCCTCAATCAACGAATAAAAAACAACCCCGTCGGGATGAAAGCTGCTTTCATCATTCACATATTTAAATTCATCTCACTGCATAAGTATAAAGAATTACTAATTACAAGTAACAGCGAAACTGCCAGTACTGCCAGATAAAACCTCCATGTTTCTTTTGTAAGCTTTACAAACCCCTTCATGTTCCCACCTCCTACTGTCTGTTTCTCCCGCCTTCTATTTTTCTGTTCGTTTCTTTGCATTTTCATCTGCATCCCTGCTTTCCTCAAGCACTACAAAAAGTTCCTCTAATGAAAGCTCTACCGGCTCAATCAGGCTTGCCCCTTTTTCCTTAAGTTTTCCTGCAAATGCCTCATTATACTCTTTTACTACCATTGTATAAATGCTGCCCACATTACGGATTTTCAAAATCTGCGGCATATCATAAATGCTCTTTGATGCTCCTCCTTCAAATACTACATTGAGCTTTGTCAATTCACTCTTCATATCTTCCATGGAGAGCTGCCGTTCCACTTTTCCCTGATGCATCATCGTTACGCTGTCACAAATATTTTCTAATCCACTCAGGTTATGCGAGCTGATCAGCACTCCTATTTCCCGCTGTTCCACTTCATGAATCAAAAGTTCAAAAAATTTTGCCTTTGCAACCGGATCAAGACCGGAGGTTGGCTCATCCATAATCAGATAATCCGGTTCCTTTGACACTTCCAGCATAAATGCAAGTCTCATTTTCTGCCCTTTCGACAAAGAAGAACCGTCTTATTCACCGGAAGCTTAAAAATCTGGTTGTATTCGTTAAATTTCTCTTTATTCATTTTCGGATAAAAGCACTCATACATATGTACCATTCTCGTTACTGTATAATACCGGATATATTCGTTATAGTCTGCCACATATCCCACTCTCTCCTTTACTTCCGGATTATCATACACCGGCATTCCATCATATAAAACACTGCCCCTATCCGGTTTATATATGCCCGTCACACATTTAATCAGTGTTGTCTTGCCTGCACTGTTTTCCCGATCAATCCGTGAATCTCCCCCGGCACTACCGTAAGACTGATATCCTCTAATACCGGCACCTTGTTATATCCCTTATATAAATTCTTAACCTCTAACATATGCTCATCTCCTCATATACCTCTTTTACCAATTCCACTACTGCCTTCCTGTCATGCCCCATCATCTTCAGTTCCATAACCACTGTAGATAGCTGTTTTCTTATCTCTATCATCTTTTCTTCATTTTCCTGCATCTTAATCTCTCTTGCTATAAAGGTTCCTTTTCCCCTGATGGTTTCAATGATTCCCTGACGTTCTAATTCCTGATAAGCTTTTGAGACAGTTCCCGGCGTAATCTTAAGCTCCAATGCCATTTTCCGTACAGACGGGATAGAATCTGCCGGTTTTAAATGCTTCTTCATGACATGAATTTTTATCTGCTCCACAATCTGTTCATAAATCGGTTTACTACTCTTATAGTCCAATACGATCATCCATATCCTTCTTTCTCACTTCATTGTACTTTGGTAATTGCAAAACTCTCTATTTAATAACTACTCCTCCTTTACCTCTATACTGCTTTTTAGGCAAAGTGTTTCAAGTGTACCGATTGACATAATACAATTATAACATCTATTGCTTTTTATATCAACAACAATATGATCTTTTTCCCTTTATCCGATAACCTAAAACCCCCGCCTTCCGAAAAAACATTTCCGAAAGACGGGGGTATATTCATAATCCGTCAGCATTTTCCCTGCTTAGTCCTATATTCTTCTAACACCATATTTACAATCCGCACTCCCATCACTCCAAACAACATACCGAATAACATTCCTGCCAAAACATCCAAAGGAAAATGTACCTGCAAATATAACCTTGAAAATGCCATCATAAATGCCATAACTCCTGTCAAAACCTTATATCCTCTTTTAATTGGCATCATACATATTACCATAAAGAATTCAAATGCTGCCATGGTATGTCCGGACGGAAAAGAAAAATCTCCCAATTTATCAACTAATAATACAATATTATCTGTCAGATCATAAGGTCTTGTTCTTGCCACAATATTCTTAATCAGCAGATTTCCAAACAAAAATCCCAGTGATAGGCTGCAAACAAGGGCAGCCCCCCATTTTCTGTATTTCGGAATTCCTATAAAGATAACCGCCATCAGGATAAAAAAGATGCCTTTGTTTCCAAGGGATGTAAAATATGGCATAGTAAAATCCAATATATCACATCTAAAATGCTCCTGAATCCAATTCAGAATCGTAAAATCCATTTTTGTTATAAAATCCGTTAACAACTTCTTCCCCTCTCTAACAAATTTGAAATAATCTGCCGGAAAACGGCTCCAGATGCATCATACATTGTCCGTTCCGAACCGGAATCTCCTGCAAATGGCACCTGATATCTCCACCGTATATATCTCTTGCCGTATGGAGCAGTTCCTTCAACATATAATTACCAGATAATCTTACCAAATAATTATCATATCCGTTATCACTAAAATTAAACACTGCTAAGATCCGTTCACCTCCTGCACTTCTCGTAAAGGCATATACGAGATCCCATGGTCTATCCTCTATTATATATGCAAAGCAGTTTCTGTTATATTCCCCCTCATAAAGAGCCGGATGTGCCAGATAAACATGATTCATATCCCTGAAAAATCTTTTAAATGCTGCATGCATCGGAAATTGTTCCAGCACATCAAAATCCTGTGGACGATAATGTGCCCATTCCCGGAACTGTCCGATTTCATTTCCCATAAAGTTTAATTTCTTTCCGGGATGACTGATCATATACAAAAACAAGGCCCGGCATTGTGCAAATTTGTCTTCATATGTTCCATACATTTTATCCAGAATCGTCTTTTTCCCATATACCACCTCATCATGAGAAAATGCCAGCATATACAGTTCATTATAAAAATAATGCATAGAAAATAAAATATCCCGGTAATGTTCCCGCCTTACCTCCACCGGATATTCAAAAAACTGGAGCGTATCGTGCATAAATCCCAAATCCCACTTGTAGTCAAATCCCAGTCCTCCGTAGGAAACCGGTGTTGTCACTTTCAGATAATTGGTAGAATCCTCAGCGATCAAAATTATTCCCGGATGTATCGTATGCAGCCCTTTATTCAGACTCTGTATAAACCGGACTGCCTGATCATTTACTCCGGAATTTTCCATTCCCCGCCAATAGATAATATTCGCAATTGCATCCATCCGAAGCCCGTCAAAATGATACTCTTGGATCCAGTAATTTGCACAGGATTTTAAAAAACTTGCCACCTCTCCTTTGCCATGTGCAAAATTATAAGAACCCCATTCACTTCGTTCTATATCGTCAAAAGGCATTTCATAAAGCGGACCTCCGTCAAATGCAGAAAGCCCATAGTCATCCACTGCAAAATGCACCATGACAAAATCAAGAATCACACCGATCCCTGCCTGATGGCATTCATCAATAAACATCTTAAGTCCTATCGGTGTTCCATATCTGGAGGTGGGTGCAAAAAATCCGGTACTCTGGTATCCCCATGATTCATCAAGAGGGTGCTCATTGAGCGGCATAATCTCCACATGGGTATATCCCATTTCTTTAAGATATGGTATTAACACCTCTCCCATCTCTTCATACCGATACCAACGATCACCCTTTGCCCTCCAGGAACCAAAATGAATCTCATAAATATGAAAAGGACGGTCATAGAGCTTATCCTTACATGCCATCCACTCTTTGTCTTTAAAAGAATAATGCCCCAAATCAGATACAACTGATGCCGAACAGGGTCTTAATTCCATCTCAAAGCCATAAGGATCTGCCTTGTCCGTCACACTTCCGTCATGATGATAAATCCGGTATTTGTACATATCTCCTGCTTTTGCTTCTGGAAGAGTCAGACAGTAGACTCCGCCCCTTCCGATACAGTCCATCTCCTGATCATACCAGCAGTTGAAGGAACCAATCAGGGTAACCCGCTGAGCCCTTGGTGCATAAACCCGGAATACAACTCCATCTTCCGTAATATGTGCTCCGAAATACTGATATGCATACCATTCATTCCCGCTATAAAACTGTTCCAAATCCATATGTTATACCTATATTATCCTATCCTTCTTCTCTATACCCGCTCATCCATCAGCATTTATCATACTTTTCTTCAATAACAATTCATATTCTTCAATGGGTATCGGCTTACTATAATAATACCCCTGTACAACCTCACAACCGGCTTCCTTTAGCATATCCCGTTGGAGCTCCGTCTCTACACCTTCCGCCAGAACCGTAATTCCAAGATGGTGTGCCATATTAATGATATCCCCAATCATAAGTCGTTCCTTCTCACATGCCTCACTGGTATAATCATCAACAAATGCCTTATCCAGCTTTAATGTATGAAGCGGCATTTTCTGAAGAAGTCCCAGTGAAGAATATCCTATACCAAAATCATCCATTGATATCTTGAAGCCGGTTTTCTCGATTTCACCCATTGTTTCAAGCAGATATCCCATATTGTCAAAAGCTGCACTTTCTGTCAATTCCAAGTCAATATATTCAAAGGGTACATTCTCTTTTTCTACCGTAGCTGCAATATCCTTAACCAAATTCCTGTTTGTCAGCTGTACTCTTGAAACATTCACCGAAATTGGAAGCAGCTTATAACCCTTATCCATCCATTCTTTAAATTTCTCACTCACCTTCTTTAAAACATACTGATCGATCAAGCCAACCGACCCATCCTCCTCGAATACAGGAATAAACTGTCCTGGTGGCAGAAACCGCTTATGTGCATAATTCCAACGGACCAAAGCTTCGGCACCGGCTAACGTGTCATCTTCTAAATTATACTTTGGCTGTAAATATACAACAAATTCATCATTTCTAAGTCCTCTTTGTAACCCATCCTTTAACTGCTGCTTACGGATCATTT
Source organism: uncultured Lachnospiraceae bacterium (assembly GCA_910584695.1). GTDB lineage: Bacteria > Bacillota > Clostridia > Lachnospirales > Lachnospiraceae > CAG-590. The sequence goes on along the minus strand of CAJUBR010000032.1, from coordinate 11,355 downwards.
CCTGTTTGGTAATTTCATCATACACCACAATTTTTGTCCGGTTATTTCTTTTACTGATTGCCTTTGCAATCTTTGCACTGTCAAACATAGTATTGGCATTGTCATAATTTCCATCCTGCTGTACAATGCCACAAGCATACTGTACATGATAATTGCTATCCCCTGACAAAATGGAAATCTCTGAAAAGAAAGGTTCCATGATACTCTCACACGCTTCTAATGAAACATCCTTAAGAATTACTGCAAAAACATCATTCTCACAACGGCAGGCAAAATCAAACACTTCCGCATATTCCTTCAGCTTTTTACTGATAAATATGAGATGATCATCACCCTTTTCATACCCCCACAAATCATTAATGATCTTAAAACTCTTAATATCAAAAACCAACAGAATAAATGATTCCCTATCTTTTATTTTTTCTTCCATAATCCGGGTCATCTGCTCCATATTAGGAAGATTCGTTAATTCATCAACGAAAGCAACCTGATACATTGCCTTCGTATTTTTGTAACGATAATATTCTAATACAGCAATAATTACCGTACAAGCTATGATTCCTGGAATCTGGCTTTCAAACAGAGAAAAGAAAATGCTGATTAAAATAGCGGAAATTATAACAAAACAAATTGAATTCCGTGCAGATTCACTGTTACTGAATTTCATATCAACACTCCCTTCTTCCTTTGTCTGCCTATTTATCTGCATACATTATACGGGAAATTTTCATAACCGTCAACTTTTTGCATATACTTAATAGAAAAGATTAGGGACGCACAAGATGGAACGAAATAATCGTCATCCTTTAGAACCCATCACCAACAGCCAGAGTTTATCCATGTTAGAATCCCTGATCCCTTTTGTGGATTATCCGTTAAAACTTCCTTTGGCTCTTTTCATTAAGTTCAGTGAAATCAAACTGATTATAAATGCCTTTCGTTCTCTCGAAAACCTGTCCCGGTTCGGTCTGCATCGTGAGACAAACAACTCCACTGATATTTTATGTGCTCTTACCGGAATGTCGCCTGAAATGATGCAAATGCTTTTTTCCCTGACGGAAAATCTCGGTGATTCCATTAATCCTGATATTTTTTCCGGACTGTCCGGAAAAAATCCAATTGATTTTAATCATATTGCAGATATGATGAAAAACCCTTTTCCTTCCTCTGGTAACTCCCCTGAACCCCATAGTTCTTCGGAGTCCCCACCTCCTCTTAAACACAAACATTCTGCAGAGTCTTCCGACTTTTCTCCCGATAACAGAGAAGACAATTTCGACCTCCATATCCAGAATATCCTTGCAGAATACGACATGATGGAAGCGGCAGGATATGATGCAGAACCGTATACTGATTTTAACGAATCATCCGATGATTCATATTATAATAATAAAGGAGATGCATAACATGAATTTTCAAGAATTATCTTCTACTAAAGAATTTGCAAACCTACATCCGGTAAAGCAGAAAATTATCAAAGAACTGGTTTCCAGCAACCAGAATATGTCCCCCGAAATGATGCTGCCCAAAATTATGACCATCAACAAAGAATTGTCAAAACGTAATCTCAGCTTTACAAAAGAGGAATTAAATCTTTTAATCAAGATTATGAAAGACGATATGTCCCCTGCTGAACAGCAAAAAATTGATATGCTAATCAACCTGTTTCAACGCAGATAACAAAAAATTTCCTGTAGAGTAAAACAAGGGGAGACCGGAAGTGTTATCCTTCTGACATCCCCTTATAATTGTTAATTTTTCTTAAATTCTAATAATTCCAGCCCTTCATTATGTTCTAACACGGTATGAATCGTCCACTGGTTTGTAAACAGCAGCAATGGATTCCCTTTCATATCCTTTACTTTTTTCACCTCATTCACACGCTTTAGTGAATTTACATCCGTAGAAGGGTCTTTTATCCAACGAATAAAATTGTATGGCAACGATTCTAACTTAATCTCACATCCGTATTCATTTTCCAGACGGTATTTTAAAACTTCAAACTGTAAAACTCCGACTACGCCTACTATGATTTCAGACATACCCGCCGTATATTCCTGAAAAATCTGAATCGCACCCTCTTGTGCAATCTGTGTAACACCCTGAACAAACTGCTTTCTCTTCATTGTATTAAGCTGGACAATCCGGCAGAAATGTTCCGGTGCAAAGGTAGGAATCCCTTCATATTCAAATTTTTTACCGGGTTTACATAAAGTATCACCGATTGAAAAAATTCCCGGATCAAACACACCGATCACATCTCCTGCATACGCTTCCTCTACAATTTTCCGGTCCTGTGCCATTAACTGCTGAGGCTGGGATAATTTCATTTTCCTTTTGCTCTGTACATGATAAACATCCTTTGCAGCATCAAATTTTCCGGAACAAATCCGCATAAAGGCAATCCGGTCTCTATGGGATTTATTCATATTTGCCTGAATCTTAAATACAAATGCAGAAAAATCTTCTTCCATTGGATCAATCAGACCTTCATTTGACATTCTTGGTAAAGGGGAAGTCGTCATCTTTAAAAAATGATTTAAAAATGTTTCTATTCCAAAGGTATTTAATGCCGAACCAAAAAACACAGGAGACAATTCCCCGTTCTCCACCTTTCCTAAATCCAATGGCTCACTTGCACCATCTAACAATTCCACTTCTTCCATCAACTGCTTATATAATATCTCTCCAATATCCTGTTTTAAGCTCTCATCCTCAATGGAATAGTCTTTCTCTTCCGCCTTTTTAGCCCCACCTGTGGAAACTGCCTGAAATTTGGATACTACTTTTGTATCCCTGTCATACACTCCTTTAAATTCCTTACCGGAACCGATTGGCCAGTTTACCGGGCAGGTCTGAATCCCAAGTACCGATTCAATGTCATCTAATAATTCAAAAGTATCCTTTGCATCCCTGTCCATCTTATTGATAAATGTAAAAATAGGGATATGACGCATCACACATACCTTAAACAATTTTATTGTCTGTGCCTCAACACCCTTCGATGCATCGATCACCATAACTGCGGAATCTGCCGCCATTAACGTACGATAGGTATCCTCTGAAAAATCCTGATGTCCCGGTGTGTCCAGAATATTAATGCAATACCCGTCGTATTGAAACTGCAACACAGAAGATGTAACAGAAATCCCTCTTTCTTTTTCAATATCCATCCAGTCGGAAACCGCATATTTTGAATTTGCCTTTCCCTTTACAGAACCTGCTGTATTGATTGCTCCGCCAAATAACAAAAATTTTTCCGTCAGTGTGGTCTTACCTGCATCCGGATGGGAAATAATTGCAAATGTTCTCCTGTTTTCGATTTCCTTTTTTAATTCTGCCATATATGATACTCCCTAACCTCTGTCTTCTAATAGGAAAGATTTACCGCTAACTTAGTGACCTTCCCTTTTACAATCCTTATTTCATTATTACGCCCATACATATTTTTCTTAATTGTCCCTTTTCGAACTTTAGATATCCATTTTTCTGTATTAATATTCTTTGTTTTTTTAGGAAGCTGCCTTTTTTTTGTCTTTTCTTTTTTATTATTCTGCTTACTGGTTTTCCCTTTTTGTTCTTTCTTCTTTAGAGAATCCGATACCTTTTCAGAATTTCCCATATAATATTTTGTTTTGGAAGTTAATTTTGCTGTCTTTATTCCTTCTACCCTTTTCCACGCACATTTCTTTCCTGAGCACTGATATTTTATATATTTTATTGTATTTCCCCGTATGGAAACAATGGTATAATTTACATTATCCGTTACACATCCGGAAAGACCTACTTCCTGTAGGGAATAGTATTTTTCTGCCTCTGCCGTTTTACCGTTTCCGAGAATAACCATTATTCCGATAAACAGCACAAAAATTCCCAAAAGACGTTTTCCCGATTTCATAATGCCTCCTATTTTCCTGTCTATGTTAAGCTATATATTATTTTGCAACAATATTTATAATTTTACCAGGTACATAAATTTCTTTGACAATATTGTGTCCCTCTAACTTATCGGCAAGTGCTTCTTTTCCTTTTAAAAGAACAGCCTCCTTCGGCTCATCCACTGCAATATCAACCGTAGCTTTTGTCTTTCCGTTAATCTGGACAGGAATGGTAATCTCATGATCCTTCATCGCATCTTCTTCATAGGTCGGCCAACCGGCAGCAAATACCGTTTCCGACTCTCCCAATGCCTCCCACAATTCCTCTCCGATATGAGGAGCAAACGGTGCGATCAGGCGTACCACAGTCTTAAGTGTCTCTTTATCTACACCATCCTTCTTCGTCAGTTCCACAAATTTATTGTTATATTCCATAAATCCAGAAACAACGGTATTTAGAGAAAAGCTTTCCAGACGGGTTGTAATATCATATACCATCTTATTGCGTAATTTAATCAGTTCCGGAGTCTCTTTCCCCGGATTTTCAATATTTTTCACTGCCATATTATAAAAACGTGAAAGAAAACGATAAACACCGTCAATTCCTCTGTCATCCCAGATAGAGTCAAGTTCCGGCGGTCCGATAAATAATTCATACATTCTAAGTGCATCACAGCCATAATCATTTACCATATCATCCGGTGATACGATATTTCCCAGAGATTTGCTCATCTTGGTTGCTGCCCCGGTCTCACGGTCACGACCACAGACCATACCCTGGTTAAACAGCTTCTTAAACGGCTCATCAAAATCTACCACTCCGATGTCATGAAGGAATTTTGTATAGAATCTGGCATACAGTAAATGCAATACTGCATGCTCCACACCACCAATATACATATCAACCGGTAAATATTTGTCTGCTTTTTCCTTATTAACCAATTCCTTGTCATTCTTACTATCTACGTAACGTAAGAAATACCATGAAGAGCCTGCCCACTGAGGCATCGTATTGGTTTCTCTCTTTGCCGGTTTCCCACAGCAGGGACAGGTAGTATTTACCCATGAATCAATTGCTGCAAGTGGTGATTCCCCTGTTCCTGTCGGCTCATATTTCTCCACATCCGGAAGCACGACCGGAAGTTCCTCTTCCGGAACCGGAACTGCACCGCAATCCGGACAGTGAATGATTGGAATCGGTTCACCCCAGTAACGCTGGCGGGAAAATACCCAATCACGAAGCTTATAATTCGTCGTTTTTTTACCGTATCCCTTTTTCTCTATCATTTCAGGAGCCTCTTTCTTTAATACGGCAGACTCCATACCGTTCCATTCACCGGAATTAATCATGGTGCCACTGGCATCCGTATAAGCCTCTTCCATGTTTTCTATCTCTTTTCCGTCTTTTGCGATTACCTGAATGATCGGCAGGTCAAATTTCTTTGCAAAGGCAAAGTCACGGTCATCATGGGCAGGTACGCACATAATCGCTCCTGTACCATAATCTGCCAGTACATAATCCGACAGCCAGATCGGGATTTTCTTTCCATTCAACGGATTGATTGCGTAAGACCCGGTAAATACACCTGTTTTATCTTTGTCCTGCATACGGTCAACATTTGATTTCATGGATGCATCATAAATGTATTGTTCCACTGCCTTTCTTGTGTCATCTGTTGCAAGCTTAGAAGCCAGTGCATGCTCTGGCGCCAATACCATAAAGGTTGCTCCCCATAACGTATCAGGGCGTGTGGTATACACCGTTATGCTTTCTTCCATACCGTCTACCGCAAAATCCACCTCTGCACCATAAGACTTTCCAATCCAGTCTGTCTGCATTTTCTTAACCTTTTCCGGCCAATCTAATGTATCCAGATCAGCAAGCAGACGATCCGCATAAGCTGTAATCTTTAACATCCACTGCCTGAGATTCTTCTTGGTCACCTCAGAATGACAACGCTCACATTTACCGTCTACAACCTCTTCATTTGCAAGACCTGTCTTACAGGACGGACACCAGTTGATCGGCATCTCCTTCTCATAGGCAAGCCCTTCCTTAAACATCTTTACAAAAATCCACTGCGTCCATTTGTAATAATCCGGATCTGTGGTATTTACTTCCCTGTCCCAGTCATAAATTGCTGCAATCTCATTAATCTGTTTTTTAATATTGGCAACATTTTTAGCAGTGGAAATCGCAGGGTGCACCCCATTCTTAATCGCATAATTTTCAGCAGGAAGTCCAAAAGCATCCCATCCCATTGGATGAATCAGATAATATCCCTGCATCATCTTATATCGGCTCCAGACATCGGAAATAACATATCCTCTCCAATGTCCCACATGAATACCGTTACCAGATGGATAAGGAAACATATCCAGACAATAATACTTGGGTTTCTTTCCATCCTCTACATTAATTGGGTTTTCCTCCCATTTTTTATGCCATTTACCTTCAATCAACTTGTGATTATATGCTGTTGCCATGTTAAATCCTCCTATTGTATTACCGGGACCTGCCCTCAATTCACTCCACAAATAGCAAACTCATTGTATCACACAATGCTATTTTGTCAAGAATCATACTTTACCCATTCTTCTTATCCTCATAAAACACATATCTGTGTTTCGTCGTCTTTTTAACATAATACATCATCTCATCTGCCTGCTTTAATGTCTCTTCTATTTTGGATTTTGTCATATCCTCCGGAGAAACGACAGTGTGGGAAATTCCGATGGAACAGGAAACATTTCTTTCTTTTGGAATTTCAACCTCTCTTCCCAACTCCTTTGAAATCTGCTCCGCAAAGCCTTTCTTCTTCTCCAATGCCGAAAAGACATCCTTTGCCACCTGTTCAATCTCTGTTCTGTCATCAGAGTAGATTACAATGATAAATTCATCTCCTCCGTATCTTACTGCATATCCTCTTGTATCACAAATATCTTTGATCAGGGCCGCAAACTCCCTTAATATCAAATCACCGATATCATGCCCAAAAGTATCATTATAATATTTAAAATTATCCAAATCCATATAAATAAAAGACAATCTTATCCTTTGTCCAGCTTTTCCCGAACGCTCCAGTTGAAATTCCAGTTCTTCGTTAAATCCCTGTCTGTTGTATAAACCGGTAAGCGTATCTTTAATTGCCAGTTCTTTCAACCTTTCATTCACAAACTGAAGCTCACTGTTAATACTTTCAATCTTGTTCTGAGTCTCCATTCGTTCAATGGCATCCAAAAGCTGTCGATATAACATCATGAGAATGGATAAATCATTCTCATCAAACTCATATCGCTTTGACTTATAATTCCAGTCAGCACCGATTAATACACATGCTATAAAGAGACTGCTTAATTGTTCATTCACAAAGATTGGTACACAAATTAAGGTGTTGATCTCATTAAATCCAAATACCCGTTGAATCATGTCCTTATGATCCATATAACCCTTATCCAGTCTGGTGATAGCAAATTCCGTGCGGTTTTTATTAAAATATTCAACCAGATAATTCACTTTCTCTTCATTAATATTATAGGAAGAATCATTATACCGAATTTCAGGTCTTCCATTCTCTATCCGGATAAAAGTTAACTCATCAACACTATAAGCATTCTTCAATGCCGTGATTGCATTATGGATCATCTGTGAAATAGAAGAATCCGTATTATTCATAAATTTCTGCCAGATACTCAAAAAATTAATCTCGTCATTCTGTACCTGGTAGTCTCTCACAATTCCCTTTCTTACGGACATTTCAATAATCTCATCAATGGAAATCCCCTTGAAAGAAAGATTCCATTTCATACCTGTATATGATTTGTTCTCCATTTCTGCTTTTATCACGTTCTTTCTATACAGATATCCCTTTTCGTCACAAAATGCCATAGCTTCTGCAAGCACCCTGTCTGCTTCCTCGTAATATTCTAATTTCCTGCAGATTCTTGCATATCCGACTGAATAGGGAACACGGTTAAAAAACGCACTTCCCTTAGAGCGATTCAGATATTTTTCAGCCTTCTTCATTTTGATGTATGCCTCTTCCGTTTTTTTCTCATGCTCCAACAGCAGACCACCGACAAAATAATACAAAAATAAGTCGTCATCCCACAAATGTACTTCATATGAATCACTGTCTTCCAGTTCAATGACATGTCCAAGGAACTGTTCTACGTGCTGCAGATTAATCTTACAACTATATAAAACCTTCATCTGGTACAAACAATAGGCCTTAAGTCCATATATCTTTGAAATGTTACATACCCGGACACTGTTTGATTTCATGATCTTTACAATCTTTAAACATGCACCAAGATAAGAATCCGCAACTGCGTAATCCTCAGCAAGAATCGCATTCACAGCCATATTGTAAATTGTTTCGTTAATATATTCTATATTATTCAGTTTCACATAAATCAAGAGTGCTTTATTAAAATACTCATTCGCTTTTGTATATTGCTCTATCGTACAGCAATTATATCCCATACCATTATAAATGCAGGCTTCTTCAAACAGATCACCGTTTTTCGTAACAATCTCATAACATTTCCCATAAAAATAATTCGCCACATCATAATATCCATTGGTAGACGCAATCATCACATTCTTTTTATATGCTTCAATAATCAACTGGTCATTTCCAAGACGGGTAGCAATCTCAATCCCTTTATTAAACTTCTCGAGAACCGTCTCCACCTGGTTCACATCTGTATATTTGCTCTTATCATTGTCAAAGGAATAAATATATATATGGGCAACGTAATTATGATATCCATATTGTTCCGCTTCGTTAATAAACGAATCTGCTACCTTCTTATCGGCAACTAATATCCAGATATTCCGCCATCCCTGAAAAGATATCATATGCTGCAGCAGTTTAGTCTTAAATGATAAAAAAGGGGCTTTCAGTCCCTCACAGACTGCCGCACACTTTTTGGCATACTCATCTGCAACGTCCGGCTGATAACTGTACATATGAATCTGTGCTTCCAGATAGTAGTATTTATACTCCCACTCTGCCTTGTCTTCTTCCTCAATAATGGCTCTCATTCCATCACAATATAACAGTGCATCGGACGTTTTATCCTGACACATGGCAATCTTTGCATATAATTCAAGCAGTATGAATTTATACTCGGCCACAATATAAAGTTTTTCAACCTCAAATTTGTGATAAAGAATATCAAGATAAAAATCAGCCTGATTCAGTGCCAGAAAATAATACATATTATTCAATTTTTTATAGTAATCTTCCAAATTATTACGGTTAAATAGAAACTCCGGATTGGTCTCTGTTTCAAGCGAAGCAGAATTGAACGTCCATTCAATGATACAATCATGATCACTAAACTTTGATAACAGAATCTTCCATGCATTCCTGCTATACTTTCGTTCTGGTATCAGTTCGTTATACGTAGCCAAAACCGCAATATTTTTGCTATTTTCACTGGATATAAGTTCTTCGATCAATCTTATAGTAGACGACCCTGCTGCGTGCAGCTTATTCAGAACAAACACCATTGGTCTTTTCTCCGAAAACCGCTGAAGCATCCTCACGATCTCTTTTATAAAATATTTTTTCTCAAAGTCAATCTCACTGACCAATACCTCTTCTTTTCTTTCACATATTCCGGTTTCAAAATAGGACTTAAAAATCGGACGATGCAGCAGATATACTCCACTTCGTTCCAAGAACTCATCCATCGATTCATCTGATAATTCATAATAAAGCTGCTTAATCCAATCCAAAAACGGTTCATAAACCTTCAGCATATCTCCTGCATTAAAGGAATGATACAAAAAATCTGCCCTCGTTCTTGTTTGGGCAAGCACCTGAATATCCTCTAATGTAAGATCAAACGTATTATAATGTTTGATCAACAAAAAATTACTGTCTGATACTCCCAGATTCAAAAGCATAGAATCGATCAGATTTGGAATATAATTTTCATATATTGTTTCTTTCATATGCACCCCCAAATGGTCAAATATGTTATCATAATGATCTAATTTATTTTATCACTATTTCATCCATCTTTCAATAAAAAGGATACCATTTTTAGGTACTATGATATGTAGCATCAATCTTGTAATGCGGCAGTCACCAAATGTCTGCAAGCAGCCACTTGGCTCGTTGCCCGCGGAAATCAAGAAAAATATTTAAATTCAAAAGACGCCCTGTCTGTTTCAAAAGCAAACAAGGTACAGCCCCCTTTACGAAGTCGATAGAATGCACGACAGGATGTACTTTCGTGAATTGTCCTTACCATGTCTCCCTTTGCTGGAGCTTTAAGAGGCCGTTCAGATGCTTCTATCAGCCGGACATCCAATTCCAGATTGCCCTGTATAACCCGGACCATTTTGTTTTAGATCCTAACAACCCTGGCTCCCAGATAAGTAGCTATCCTATACTCTTTAGGAAATGACCGGCCCCGGTCTCCTTCCCAATATCCCATGTATTCTGAAAAGAATATTTTTTCCATTAATACACATATTTCCCCTAATAGTGAGCTGCGGTGTATGTATTGTCAGATGAATACCTTTTTCACCAAATCGGTTTTCTCCGATAAAAATATTCCTCCTTGTCCGTTGAAATGAATCTGCTGTGAACGTAACTGTCCATGCATCATCATCCGTAATAACCTGAATAGAACAGGTACGCTTGTTCCTTGTGTTGTGAACGGCAGGTATTACCGCTAAAGTCTGTGTATCAGATTGACATTTCAAATACCAGCCATAAAAAGAATTATACATATGCTTATCTCCCCGAAAAAATAATGTTTATTTTTCCACGGATGAGCGTGATTTATTCATCTTACAGAATTGCACAAATCTCTTCCACCTGCCATAATGCTTAATGAATTATGCACATCAACCACATACTGTATTTTTCAATCAGGAATTATTGTACCGAATACTACTTTGAAAGTTTAAATTTTATAATGATATGATCGTGCTTTAACGGTTGCTAACTACATTTCAACTATCATCCACTTTTTCTGTAAAATAATAATTCTTCAAAGCAGTTATAATGCTAAAACACCGTATGCAAATGATTATGTTAATTCAAATGAACCGTCCCCCTGTTCTATGCCATCCGGTATTGCAGCCACTCGTAGATAATCCGGCTTCCCTCCACAATTTCCTCTGGCAGCAATGCCCTCGCTACAATTTTGTTCTCTATTTCAGGATGCTCCACCTGCTTTAAATGTGCATAATCTCCATCAATTTTTTCTATATAATATAAAATTGTTTCCATATCCTAAGCCCTACCTTCTTGCATTATTTCATTCATCTTCCATATTTTTTCTTAAATGCTTCCACATCCGCTTCATTTCTTGCCAGTTCAGCAAATCTTAATTTACCGGATGCCGGATCTCTAACCCTACTGTCATCTCCCCTGTACAGATACTCTTATCGACTTCAATATCAAGATAGCTGTATTATAGCATGTCTACAAAAATTGCAACAGGCAGA
>CAJUBR010000031.1 GCA_910584695.1 uncultured Lachnospiraceae bacterium | reverse complement strand
CTGAACTCTTCAAAATGGTGGGATTTTGGTAGAAAACAGGGCGGTCTTTATGTGTTTACACCTACGATTACCTCTACCAACAGTTATTGGTATCAGGGGACTGCCGATGCACTTTACCAGAATATTAATTTTTTAAAGGAAAGTCATGAACCATATGTAGTAATTGCAAGCGGCGACGGAGTGTATAAGTTAGATTATAACAAAGTGTTGGAAGAACATATCAAAAAGGGTGCCGATATTACAATTGTCTGTAAAGATATTAATCCGGAGGAGGATGATGTTAGCCGTTTTGGTGTTGTGAAATGTAATGAGGATATGCAGGTTCTTGATTTTGAAGAAAAGCCTTTAATCGCACAGACCCGTACAGCGTCTATTGGTGTTTATGTCATTAGAAGAAGGCAATTGATCGAACTGCTTGAAGCATGTGCCAAAGAGGGAAGAACAGATTTTGTGAAAGACATTCTGATTCGTTATAAGAATGTCAAGAAGATTTATGCATATAAGATGGATTCTTATTGGAGGAATATCGGAACGATTGATTCTTATTTTAAGACGAATATGGATTTCCTGAATAAGGATATCCGGGATTACTTCTTTAAACAATATCCTGATGTGTATTCCAAGGCAGATGATTTACCTCCTGCAAAATATAACAAAGGTGCAGTGGTAAATAATAGTCTGATTGCCAGTGGATGTATTGTGAATGGTACAGTAGAACATTCTGTATTGTTTAAGAAAGTATATATAGGTAATAATTGTGTGATTCGTAATTCCATTATTTTAAATGACGTGCATATTGGAGATAATTCCGTCATTGAGAATTGTATTGTAGAAAGCAGGGATACGTTACGTGCAAATACGATTCGCACAGCAGAACCAGGACAGATTAAAGTGGTTGTGGAAAAGAATTTCCGCTATGCATTATGAGTTCTTTTTTGGAGAGAGAATAGAATATATTACAAAAGGGGTGTCACGATGGAAATAACAGATATCAGACTTAAAAAGGTTACAAAAGAAGGAAAGATGAAAGCGATTGTTTCTATTACACTGGATAATGAATTTGCAGTCCATGATATTAAGGTAATAGAAGGAGAGAAGGGATTGTTTATTGCAATGCCAAGCCGTAAAGCGGCAGATGGGGATTATAGGGATATTGCACATCCGATTAATCAGAGTACCAGAGAACGTATTCAGTCGATGATATTAGCGGAGTATGAGAAGGCATTGTTAGAAGAGGAGGAGCCTGCTGTATAATCCGGGAGGGGAAGAAAAAAAGAGCAAGTCCGAGATAAGTTTATCTTTGACTTGCTCTTTTTACTCTGATATAAAAATTCCTTGCAATTTACAAATGCGTTATATATAATAAAAACACCTTAGGCAGCAGGGGATTTGACTCTATAAGCAGCAGTCAGATGAGTGTTCGCTTAGTCCGTTGCCCGCAGAAATAAACTATGGGGACAGAAGCAATCCCTAAAACGAAAGAGTAATGAGATGGAAAATAACGAATTCCCAATTGATGAATCAATAGAACAAATTCAACCGACAGAATATATACCTGATATTGACGATGAAGATGTGTTGTGGGATGAAGAGTTGGATCAGTATTTAAATTATATCGACAATGTCTACCAGACAAACAGCCAGCCATTGGAAGAGTTTGAACCATATGTTGATACAAGCATATATAGGCAGACAGAAATAAAATCTAATCGGCAAGGAAGAAAGAGACAACATTCCCCAAAAAAACGTAGCATAGTCCCGATCATTGCCGTAGCACTTGTTGTAGCATTAGGCATTGGAGGCGGATGGGCGGTCCACCATTTTGCCAATATCTTTTCTGGAAAAACATCCCAGTCAGAAAAGACTACGGAGGCATCTGGAAAATTAGCAGCAACTACGGAGGAAGCCTCAACAGAGGAAGATAAATACGGACCGTATGCGACTACCGATTATACAGTTCATACCCCTCATGCAACGGAGAATACCATCGTATTTGACAGCAACCCCTATAGTCTGCGATATGGCACGTCGGCACCAAAAAAAAGTTCGTCTGATGAACCAGAAAAAGAACTTACTTTAGAAGACATTTATCCTGCAATTACCTTGACACCGATAGAAGGCTCCTTAAATGCAACGCACCCGGACGCAGCAAATCCGGCGGAAACCCAACAGATAACAAGTAAGTACATGGTGTTAATTGACTTGTCAGATGATTCAATTGTGGCAAAAAGGGACAGTGATATTGTAATCAACCCAGCTTCGATGACAAAGATTTTGACGGTACTTACTGCTACCGATATGATTGAAGACCTGGATGACACCTATGTTATTACACAGGAAGAGATTCACTATGCCTATGAACATGATTGCAGTGCAGTAGGATTTTTAGAGGGCGAAACCGTTACCGTGAAAGATTTGATTTACGGAACGATTGTATGTTCCGGAGCAGATGCGGCTATCGGTCTTGCAAATTACTGTTGCGGCAGTCAGGAGGCATTTGTAGAAAAAATGAATCAAAAAGTGGATGTTCTTGGATTAAGTGCCACCGCACATTTTACCAACGTTGTTGGAATCTATGATGAAAATCTGCATTGCACAATGGAGGATATGGCAGTAATCCTTTCCACGGCCATACAGAATGACCTCTGTAGGGATGTGCTTTCTACAAGGATTTATACAACAACACCGGATCCCAGCCTTCTTCCTGACAAAGCAGAAGTAAAGAGTACGGAAACAGGCACAAACAATGATGTGACGGAAGCAAATGAAGCAGCCGGTAAAGGCGGTACAGATGATGGACAGACATTAAATACGGAAACCGGTGAAACCACAGAAGAGGAGATACCGGAATCCCTACTTCTTGTTGCCACAAAGGGAATCGAGATTTCAAACTGGTTTATGCGCCGGATTGAGGATAAACAGACCGGCGGTGAGGTGCTAGGGGCAAAAACAGGCTATGTGAGTACCGCCGGGTCTTGTGCTGCGAGTTATTATAAGAGTGCGTCCGGGAAAGAATATGTCTGTGTAACAGGAGATACTTACAGCCCATGGCGATGTATCTATGATCATGTAGGAATTTACCGCTCCCTTGCCAGGTAGAATTCCTGTGGTTTCTGATTTGGGTAATGAAAATGATATAAATAATTAGTTGAATTTTTATGGAGGTGCTATCATGTGTGGAATTACATCCAATTAACAAACTAAATAATTGGAGGATTAAAATGGATTATCAAATTAGAATGATAAAAAACACGGAATATGATTTGTTAAATGATTTTCTTTATGAAGCTATTTTCATTCCGGAAGGAATACAACCACCACCCAAATCCATTATCAATACACCTGAATTGAAAGTGTATGTGCAAGGCTTTGGTTCTTCTGCCGATGATATATGCTTTGTAGCAGAGGTGAACAGGAAAGTAGTGGGGGCAGTTTGGGTTCGAGTAATGAATGATTATGGTCATGTAGAATCCGGTGTTCCCTCATTTGCTATATCCTTATATAAGGAGTATCGAAATTGCGGAATAGGAACAGGTTTAATGAAGCAAATGCTTGCAGAGTTAAAAATCAGAGGCTATAAAAAAGCTTCGTTAGCAGTTCAAAAAGCAAACTATGCAGTAAGAATGTATAAAAATGTTGGCTTTGAGATTATTGATGAAAACGATGAAGAGTTTATAATGATGTGTTTTATACAATGAGGTAAAGGAATGGTTCTATCTCCTTTATTCTTGTTCTGGTAAGTCCGTTCAGGCAGCTTCCATTTTCTAAATGCAATTTCATCTTGACACCAAGTTACAATTTCCTTTGCATCACAATTTTTATATGGTCTTAATCTCAACATTAGGTTCCGCCTCCAAACATTAATTTCCTCAGGCAAATTATCTCATATGGCATAACTTTTGACAATCTTACCGATTAGGAGCTGTTTTTAAAACAACACTTTTGCGTAATATAGAAAAGTATGGTAAAATATAAAAATATGCCGTCTGTTATTTGAGAAGGAATAAATATGTGTCAACGAAACAGATTTACACATAACAGTGAGAATGCGGATGGCGTTTTTGAATTATACTATGCAAATAATAGGATAAACAGGACTTAATATGGAGGATTATTTAAATGAAACGTATAAAAGCAGTAATTCTTGCAGCAGGAAAAGGAACCAGAATGAAATCCGAATTGCCGAAGGTGATTCATAAGGCACTTGGAAAACCGATGGTTCAATATTCAATAGATGCAGCATTAGAGGCTGGTGCGTTTCCTGCTGATATCTGTCTTGTGGTAGGACATAAGGCTGAAATGGTAAGGGATGTAGTAGGAGATTCGGTAACCTATGTGGCACAGGAGCAGCAGTTGGGAACAGGTCATGCAGTTAAATGTGCAGAGGAATTTATCGGAAATGACGGACTGACAATGATACTTTGTGGTGATACACCTTTGATTACCGGAAAAACATTAAAAAAACTGGTTGAGACCCATGAAAAAGAAGGAAATGCCATTACCGTTTTAACTGCGGTTGCAGAAGACCCTGCCGGATATGGACGTATTATCAAGGATAGCCGGGGAAAGTTTGTCAAGATTGTGGAACAAAAGGATGCGACTTTGGAAGAACAGCGTGTAAAAGAGATTAATTCAGGGATGTATATTTTTAATTCTGAGATTCTGAGTGTTGCATTGGCCAATCTTAGTAATAATAATGCCCAAGGTGAGTATTATCTGACAGATACCATTGAGATTGTAAAGACAAAAGGTCTGGGGAAAGTTGCCACTATGGTAATGGATGATATAAATGAGCTGAAAGGGGTAAATTCACCGGAACAGTTAGCAGAGGCAGAGGATATTTTAAAAAGCAGAGGTTAGTACAACGAAGCATATGAAAAGCAATTCTGTGTCTAACATAAAACACTTATGATTTGTTGTATTAGTAAAAAGAGAATGTTTGGATTTCGGAAAAGAAAACAAGAGGAAAAGATTATGAAGTTAATTGTAGGACTGGGCAATCCGACGCCTCAATATGCAGGAACCCGGCATAATGTTGGATTTGAGGTCATAGACATCATTTCAGACCAGTATAATATAGAAGTAGGTGCTGCAAAATACAAGGGACTCTACGGAAAGGGAAAAATAAACGGACAAAGTGTCATTTTGTTAAAGCCTATGACGTTTATGAACTTAAGTGGGGAAAGCGTGGTGGCAGCGGCAAATTATTATAAGATTGTGCCGGAGGATATCATTGTCATTTATGATGATATTAATTTAGATGTGGGAAGGTTAAGAATCCGGGAAAAAGGAAGTGCAGGAGGACATAATGGGATTAAAAATATTATCGCACATTTAGGTACAGATGAATTTCCTCGAATCCGTGTAGGTGTTGGAATGAAACCGCCTAGGATGGATCTGGCAGACTACGTTCTTTCCAGATTTTTAAAAGAGGAACAGGATAAGATGATATTGGGATATGAAAAGGCATGCAAAGCAGTAGAATTAATGGTGATGGATGAAGCAGCAAAGGCGATGAATGAATATAATGGAAAATAGGCTCGGGAATGTATGGTGACAGAATAATAGATATAGAGGTTAAGAAAAATGGAAGCATTGAAAGCACCTTTTAGGCTGTCGGAGGTAAAGGAAAAATATGAGACAGCAAAGAAGAAAGGTAGTATGCCTGTAGAGATTACAGGGACGGATGGGTATGCACGGTATTATGCAATGGATTGTCTGGAGGAAAACCGTACAAAGCTGATTGTTACGTATAATGAAGACCGTGCGAAGGAGATACTGGATGCCTATAGTTTTTTTGATAAGAATATCCTGTATTATCCGGCAAAAGATGTGCTTTTTTATAGTGCGGATATTCATGGGCACACGATTTTACGCCAGCGGATGGAAGTGATAAAGGGAATTATCGAGGAAAGTATTTCTACCGTAGTGGTATCCATTGATGCATTGTTAAATAAGGTTGTACCCCTTGAGGAGATTAAGAACCATATTGTGACATTTCAGTTAGGGGAGGTTCTGGATCTGGAAAAAATGAAAAAAAGGCTGGTATCCCTTGGTTATGAGAGAAATGACTGGGTAGATGGGGTAGGGCAGTTTGCTGTTAGGGGAGGTATTTTAGATATCTTCCCTATGAGCAGTGAGTGTCCTTTTCGTGTTGAACTCTGGGGAGAGGAAATTGACAGTATTCGGAGTTTTGATGTGGAGAGCCAGCGAAGCATTGAAAATGTAGAGACACTTTTGGTCTATCCGGCAGCGGAAATGATTCTTGATCAGGAACGCATTGACAAGGGGATTAAAAAGATCGAGAAAGAATGCGGGATTTATGCAAAAAAGCTGAAAGCAGAATTTAAAACAGAGGAATATGCAAGGATTCGTAAGCAGGTAGAAGCATTGAAAGAAGAGCTTGCGTATTTTCATAGTGCAATGGGAATTGACAATTATATTAATGCATTTTATGAAGAACTTACCGGCTTTTTAAATTATATGCCAAAAGATACGATGATTTTGGTAGATGATCCTGTACATGTAATAGCAAGAGCCGAGGCCTGCCAGATTGAGTTTAGAGAAAGTATGGTAAATCGTTTGGAAGGTGGTTATATGCTTCCCAGCCAGGCAGATATTCTTTTTGACTATAAGGAAATGATAGGTAGAATTGCGGGGAGGGATACGGTACTTTTCAGCATTTTAAGCAAAGAAGAATCTTTGTTTGAACCAAAGACAAAGATTGTTTTTGATACAAAGATGGTGCCGACATATCATCACAATTTTGATATGCTGTTAAAGGATATCAGGCGTTGGAAAAAAGAAGAGCATAGAATTTTACTGTTTTCTCCATCCAGAACCAGAGGAGAACGTTTGGCAAAGGAGTTACAGGATCAGGGCGTAAATTGTTTCTTTTTGACAGATAAAGACCGTATACTGGCTGCATCGGAAATGATGGTCACTAACGGCAGGCTGAAGGCGGGATTTTCCATACCAGATATTAAACTGGTGGTACTGACGGAAGGTGATATTTTTGGTCAGAAAAAAACCAAAACGAGATTAAAGAGAAAACCGTTGTATTCCGGTGAGAAGATAAAAAGCTTTGATGATTTGAATATCGGTGATTATGTTGTTCATGAAAAACATGGTCTTGGAATGTATCTTGGAATTGAAAAAATAGAAGTAGACAAGGTGACAAAGGATTATATTGCGATTGAATATAGCGGAGGTTCAAAGTTATTTATTCTGGCTTCCCAGCTTGACTTGATACAGAAATATTCTTCAAAGGAAGGAAAAAGACCAAAACTGAATAAACTGGGTGGAAGTGAGTGGGAGAAAACAAAATCAAGAGTTCGGGGTCAGGTAAAAGAGATTGCAAAAGAATTAGTTGACTTGTATGCAGTACGCCAGGCAAAGGAAGGATATGCATTTTCAGAGGATACCGTATGGCAGAAAGAGTTCGAGGAAATGTTTCCGTATGAAGAGACAGAGGATCAGTTACATGCAATCGAGGAGACAAAAGCAGACATGCAGAGTACGAAGATCATGGATCGTCTGATTTGCGGGGATGTGGGATACGGTAAGACGGAGATTGCTATCCGTGCAGCATTTAAGGCAGTGCAGGATGGAAAACAGGTGGCATATCTGGTTCCTACTACGATTCTGGCACAGCAGCATTATAATACATTCAAGGAAAGAATGCAGGATTTTCCGATTCATATTGGAATGTTATCCAGATTTTTATCTGCGAAGGAGCAGAAAAAAAACTTGACTGATTTGAAAAAGGGACAAGTGGATATTATTATCGGAACACACAGACTGCTTTCAAAGGATTTGGATTACAGTAATCTTGGACTTTTGATTATTGATGAGGAACAGCGCTTTGGTGTTACGCATAAAGAGAAAATCAAGCAGATGAAAAAGGATGTAGATGTGCTGACCTTAACTGCAACCCCAATTCCGAGAACACTTCATATGAGTTTGATCGGTATCCGGGATATGAGTCTTTTGGAAGAGCCTCCGGTGGATCGAAAGGCAATACAGACTTATGTGTTAGAATATAATCCGGAACTGATAAAGGAAGCAATTTCGAGAGAATTGGCCCGTGGTGGACAGGTTTATTATGTCTATAATCGTGTCAATACGATTGCTGATATTGCGGCAGATCTGTCTAAACTGATGCCGGAGATCCGTATTTCCTTTGCACATGGACAAATGAAGGAAAAGGAATTGGAAGATGTTATGTATGCCTTTATCAATAAGGAAATTGATGTTTTGGTGACAACGACGATTATTGAAACCGGACTTGATATTGCAAATGTAAATACAATGATTATTCATGATGCTGAAAATTTCGGACTGTCACAGCTTTATCAGCTGCGGGGACGTGTCGGACGCTCTAATAAGACTGCTTATGCATTTTTAATGTATAAGCGGGACAAAATGTTAAAAGAGACAGCAGAAAAGCGTCTTAAGGCAATCCGTGAATTTACAGATTTAGGATCAGGATTTAAAATTGCCATGCGGGATTTGGAGATTCGTGGAGCTGGTAATCTGTTAGGAGCAGACCAGTCGGGACATATGGCGGCAGTGGGATATGACCTGTACTGTAAAATGTTAAATGATGCCATTTTAAGACAAAAAGGAGAGTTGACGAAAGAAGAATTTTCGACATCCGTGGAACTTCCAGTAGATGCCTTTATCCCGGCAACCTATGTAAAAAATGAAATGGTAAAGCTGGAGCTTTATAAAAGGATTTCCGGAGTTTGGACGAAAGAAGATTATGAGGATATGTTAGACGAAATAACAGATCGTTTCGGAGAACCTCCTCAGGCAGTACTGAATCTTTTAACAATAGCAAGAGTAAGGGCACTTGCACATAGTGCATTTATTACAGCGATCAGTTATAAGAACCGGCAGGTTCATATTGAAATGGCTCCCGGAGTTAACGTGAAAATGGAACTACTGGATGATTTTCTGACAAAATATCTGAATAATATCCGTGTGGTAGCGGGACCGAATTCAGGATTTGTGGTAGATTTAGAAAAGAAAAGTCTTAAGAATTTTATTCATGATTTGGAGGGCATTATAGAAGATATCAATCAGTTGATAGAAGCATAAAAATATATTATAATAAATTTACTTGCAGCTAACGAATATTGTATAAAATGGAGAAAAGCGTGTCAAAGGAAGAGAGTATTATTTCAGCTAAAAAGAAAAAAAAGATTTTGTTCATTGTGGGTTTTATTATTGCCGGATTGGTTATTTTGGCAGTCCTGCTTTGGAAACTTTTTCAAGCAGGAAACACACCCACCAAAAAGGTTGTTTTTAAGGTTGGTGATGAAGAGGTTTATCTGAATGAGGTAAATCTTTGTATCTTGCAAAATATGATGGATCTTAAAATTACCACAGATATGCTGAATACGACGACAAAGGATGGGAACAGTGTAGCTGATTATTATAAGAATGAGATTCTACAGGTAATTAGGGATTATAAGGTGGAAGCAAAGGTTGCACAGCAGAAAGGAATTACCCTGACAGATGAGGAGGAAAAGCAGGTCCGAACGGATGCTGTGGAATATATGGCAGAGGTGGACGGACATATTCTCAGCCAGTTGGGGATTACGCAGGATTGTATTATTGAAGTCTATACGCAGAGATATCTTGCACGTGCTTTGGAAGAAACCGTTACCAAAGAGGTGAAGATAGAGGATCAGAATTATTGTACGCTTTATCTACTGGTGTTTCCTAAGATAAAGACAGATGAGAATGGCAGTTATATAAAAGAGAAGGACAGTTCTGTGCCGGTTCCGCTTTCTGATGAAGAAATTGCAAAAAGAAAAGAAGATGCAGAAGCAGCTTACGAGAGTCTTATTAGCGGGACAGATATAGAAGAAGTGGCTGAACAATACGGAGTGAAAGAAGTTTCAGGAGAAGAAAGCAATCTGGCTGACAGTTTCGGAGAACCGTTTTCTGACTATGCAAAAAAGTTAAAGGAGGGGGAATATAGCCCGATACTGGAAACGGAGAACGGTTACGCAATTCTTAAGATGATTCAGGTTAATAATAAAGAAATGGCGAGCCAGATATTGGAATATTACAAAGCGGATTTAGAGAAGGATGCAATTAGAGAAAATAAATCAAAATGGTATAAGGAAGCCGGAATAGCAGAGATTGAAGAGATTACGGGAAATGTGTGGAAGTCTGTGTCTTTATATGATTTTGTACAGTATGTGGAGGAATAACAGATGCAAAAAAAGAAACGATTATTGGCAGTTGTTTTAAGTGTATTATGTGTATTGTCCCTGACGGCATGCGGAAAAAAAGAAGAGAAAGCCGAGTCGACCGCTTTGTATAAGTTTGGAGGAAAAGAAATTGCGTACGGTGAATTTTATATTTACGCAAAGACAGTGGAAGAGGATTACCAAAAGACTTATGGAAATGGTATCTGGAGTTTGGAACTTACTACAGATAATGGCTCAAGCACAGTAAGAGAAGTGACCATACAGGATCTGATCGCAGATATTAACAGGGTAAAAGTGATGGTGGCTCAGGCAGAACATTTAAAGGTCTCATTAAGCGATAGTGAAAAAGCAGAAGCGGAAAATATAGCTACAGCATTTTACAAAGGATTAACAGAAGAAGATATATCAGAGACTAAAATAACAAAGGATTTAGTGCTGCAGGTAATAGAAGAAAATATGATTGCAGAGAAGGTTTACCATCAGGCGATTGCAGATTATGACTTTGAAATATCAGAAGAAGAGGCAAGAATGACAACATTTTATGATATGATATTTGAATGTTATAGTATAAAAAAGGACGGAACGGTGAAAGAATACACGGATGAAAAGAAAGCAACTCAGTTAGAAAAAGCAAATGAAGCATTATCCTCCATGGCACAAGATGAGAATGCCTCATTTGATGCTATTGTAGAAAAATATGATTTGCAGTATGCAGCTTCCCATACAATGGGAAAAACGGAAATGATTGAGGAGTATGGTGAATCCATAGCAGAAAAGATTTTGTCTTTGACTGATGGGGAAGTCAGCACAGTAATTGAGAGTGACTATGGTTATCATATTTTTAAAATGATAAAATCGAATGATCAGGACTTGACCAAAAAAAATAAAGAGGAGATTGTTGCCCAAAAGCAAAAGGAATACTTTAACGGTGTTTATGAAGAGTGGCTGAAAAAGTATGATTCGAAGTTTAATATGGAAGATGTAAATAAAGATATGCTGGATTTGTTTCCGTTTGGGGTGAAAGATAAAAAATAGCAGAAGAGATGCGTTTTGTTTTCCTTATAGTTTTTAGTGAGGTGCTAAAATTATGTTGTTGACAGAGGAGATGTTTTATGGTAATATATGAACAAATATTCATATGAATATTTGTTCATAAAAATGGGATAGGTTCAATTGACAGATAGCAGAGAATGGGAGGATATAGGATGGACAATAAACATGCAGAGACTTGTGAATGTAATGCAATTCATCAGGAGGTTGTGAGAGAAGTAAGAAAAAAGATGCCCGATGAAGAGATGCTTTATGATTTGGCGGAGCTTTTTAAGGTATTTGGTGATACTACAAGGGCACGCATTTTATGTGCACTGTTTGAAAGTGAGATGTGTGTGTGCGATATTTCGATTTTATTGGGAATGACTCAGTCGTCGATTTCCCATCAGTTACGTGTATTAAAATCAGCAAAACTGGTAAAAAACCGAAAAGAAGGCAAAGTAGTTTACTATTCATTGGATGATGAGCATATCAAACATATTTTTGAACAGGGACTGGAACATATTAGTGAGTAGAAAGAAGGGAAAAGTATGGAATATATTTATTATCTGCAAGGGCTTGGATGTGCTAACTGTGCAGCCAGGATGGAAACGGGAATTCGTAAGCATAAGGACATAAAATCCGTAAATGTTGTTTTTATGAAAAAGAAATTAATTGTAGAGCCTAAAGGTGAGATGACAGACCGCCTGCTGGAGGAGATTACAGAGATTGTACAGGAAATTGAAAATCATGTAAAAATTGTACCGTTTGAACAAAGAGATGCATACAGGGAAGAACAGCAGCAAGATCATCATGAAGGGTGTTGCAGTAAAAAGCATCATCACGATCATTGTAATGAGGAAGGTGGATGTGGACATCATCACGACCAGGATCATTGTGACAGCAATAAAGAACAGCAACATCATCACGGACATCATCATGAAAATGTTGGTTTTGCAAGGTTAAATAATATTTTTATTATTGCCGGTACCGCTATATTTATTGTAGCACTTATTTTGGAGAAGTTAGATTTGGTGACAGCTGGGATATATATATCTGCATTTGTCATTGCATATATTTTGATTGGCTATGATGTATTGTGGCAGTCCGTAAAACATATTTGTAAGGGTCAGATATTCGACGAATTTTTCCTGATGTCTGTTGCAACGATTGGTGCTCTTTTGATAGGAGAGTATCCAGAGGCGGTAGCAGTTATGATATTTTATAAAATCGGTGAATATTTTCAGGATAAAGCGGTGGACCAGGCAAGAGGTTCCATTGAAGCATTGGTGAATATTAAACCCGATTTTGCAAATATTGTACTGGCAGATGGGAATATTGTAAAAAAGGATCCCGCTGCCGTAGCGGTAGGTGATATCATTGAGGTAAAAGCAGGGGAACGAGTTCCGCTTGACGGGGAACTGGTAGAAGGGAATACGTCTCTTGATATGGCGGCACTTACCGGAGAGACAAAACCGGTAGACGCAGTGCCGGGAGACAGTATACTTAGCGGCTCTATTAATGTAACGGGATATATTCGGATTAGGGTACAAAAAACTTTTGGGGATTCCACCGTTTCACGGATTATGGATATGGTGGAAAATGCGGCTGATAAGAAATCCCATACGGAGCAGTTCATTACGAAGTTTGCCAGAATTTATACACCAATTGTCTGTTTTTTGGCATTATTCCTGGCAGTAGTGCCACCAATGGTAGGCGGGGGAGAGTGGTCTGCATGGATTTACCGTGCACTTTCATTTTTGGTAGTATCCTGCCCGTGTGCACTTGTTATTTCGGTTCCGCTTGGATTCTTTGGGGGAATTGGAGTTGCTTCTAAAAATGGTATTTTGGTGAAAGGCGGAAACTATTTAGAGGCACTGGCAGATGTTTCGGTTATTGCGTTTGACAAAACAGGAACTTTAACTAAAGGAAATTTTTATGTAAGCAGGCTTTGTGCAGATGAGAAGCGGATTCGTGGTGCGGTAGCTCAAATAAGTGAAAAACAGGCAGATCACAGTAAAGATTTCTTAAATATGGAAACCGAACAAATTCTTTTGTATTTTTTAGCACTTGCGGAATTAAAGAGTAATCATCCGATTGGGAGATCAATTCTTGCGGCATGCAAGAAAGAAGTGTCCACAGAAATGATCATATCTTTTGAGGAGATTGCCGGATATGGACTTTGTGTAGATACCGTATATGGCAGGATTCTGGCTGGAAATGAAAAGATGATGGAAAAATACGGAATTGAATATAAGCGGGAAATAAGTCCTGCTACGATTATATACGGAGCATTTGAAAATACTTTTATTGGAACGGCTGTTATTTCGGATGAACTAAAGGAGGATACAAAAGAGGGGCTTAGGGCACTTGCCGTACAGGGGATAACTCATACGGTATTGCTTTCCGGAGACAGTAATGCATTGGTGAAAGAGGTGGCAGAGGAAGTTGGGATTGAAACTGCGTTTGGGGAACTGCTGCCTGGTGACAAGCTTGGAAAAATCGAGCAGATTTATGAGGAAAATCCTGATGCAAAGACTGCTTATGTCGGGGATGGGATTAATGATGCACCGGTTCTTGCCAGAGTTGATGTTGGGATTGCTATGGGAGGTGTAGGGCAGGATGCGGCGATTGAAGCGGCAGATATGGTGCTGATGACAGACGAAATCGGTAAGCTTGCGAAGGCAGTATCTATTGCAAAATACACCAGACAGATTGTGATAGAAAATATCCTTTTGGCACTGGGAATTAAGGTGCTGGTGTTGATTTTGATTGCCGCTGGATTTTCTTCTATGTGGATGGCGGTATTTGCAGATGTTGGTGTTGCATTGTTGGCAGTTTGTAATTCTATCAGGGTGTATAAGCATGATTTTTCTGAGAAGTGATCGTGAACGTGCAGGTTGATGATTAGCATAGTATAGTTGCCTGATGCATTGTTTTCAGGTAAAAAGGGCAGTTACATCAATATAATATTGGTGTGACCGCCCTTTTTGGTGTTCCGATATGATACTTGTATAATATTCTTTAGAAATAATCAGGTGCTGATGCAGCGGCACCCACTAATAAATAGTAACAAAGTGCGATAATGCAGAATACGATACCTACGCATGAAGTAATAATACCTGCAATTGCAGTACCAGGTTTCTTTCCAAAAGCATCTTTTTGTTGGATACAACCAAAAATGATGCCCAGAATACTGAATATAATACCTGAACCACAGCAGCAGCTTGTGACAATACTAATGATTCCCATTACAAGAGATGCAATTCCAAATCCTGTAGAGGTTGTGTCTGTTGTAGTTACAATGGTATCATTGTAAGAATATGAATTTGTATTGGCAGAAGTATTGCTGCCTGAACCTGTGTAGTAAGAAGTGGCAGGAGTATTGGTAGTTGAAGCTGTTGAAGAAGCATCATGTGTATTGGTAGTTGGAGTGCCAAAAGCCGAAGCCTGATTCGCTGTATTAGAAGCAGGCTGACCAAAAGCTGAAGTCTGGTTCGTCGTATCAGAAGCAGACTGACCGAAAGCTGAAGTCTGGTTCGCTGTATCAGAAGCGGGTTGACCGAAAGCTGAAACCGGCTGACTGCCAGTCGGTGTTGCAGTTGTTGTTTCTGAATCGGAGGTTTTGATTGCAGCGGTGGAATTTTCATTCGTTTTGTTATTTTCTTCCATAAGTATTCTCCTTCTCTTATGATATATTATTAATATGTAATATAGCATTGAATGGTTATGTCTGTAAAGAGAAAACTTTAAATAAAGGAAACTTTTGTTCAGATTTTTCCTGTAGAAATATGTTTATGTTTGTGTTAAAATGGAAAAACATTTTGAAGAAAATGAAAATTTGGACCAGAGAGAAGAAGAATGATAAAACAAAAGGAATTTTTAAGAGATTTTATTATAGTCAATGTTGTGTCCGGTGGGGCTGTTTTATTTATGCTTGTTGTTTTACTTTTGCAGCGTTATGGTATCCTTCCGTCACTTCCATGTGTATTTCATGAATTATTTCATATATATTGTCCCGGATGCGGAGGGACCAGAGCATTCTTTGAATTATTGCATGGGAATATTATATCTTCACTTTACTATAATCCGGCAGTTCTTTTAGGGATGATTTTAATTCTGTATTATGAGATCGGTGCGATTGTTACAATAGTAAAAAAGGATGGTAAATATTACTATTACCAAAAGGGAAAGCTGATATATGGATATTTAATTATTATTACGCTGTTTACGATTATGCGTGATTTTATGCTAGTGGGAATGGGAATTGATATGTTGGGAGATTTTTTATAAAACGTAATCTGCGTGAACGATTATAAATATTTCAGCATATGTCTGAACTCTTTCAAAAGAAAAAAAGGTGTTGTTATGAATGCCGCATAATGTAATGTAAGGAGGAGATTATAGTGCAGATAGCTATTTGTGATGATGATATAGAGTTTGCAGAAAAATTAAAGGTGTTGGTAGAGAATGGTCTTAAGGCACGGAATGTCAGACCGGTCATTTCTGTTTTTCATGACGGAACAGCACTTGTTTCCGGAAGTCAGCAATATGATGCAGTTTTTCTCGACATTGATATGCCGGGCATGTCCGGTTTTGATATCGCAGGTCAAATAAACGGACTGGAAGAAACATTGATTGTTTTTGTAACCCTGCATGATGAACTGGTGTATTCTTCTATTAAATTCCGGCCTTTCCGGTTTATCAGG
This sequence comes from uncultured Lachnospiraceae bacterium, assembly GCA_910584695.1. GTDB lineage: Bacteria > Bacillota > Clostridia > Lachnospirales > Lachnospiraceae > CAG-590. The sequence goes on along the minus strand of CAJUBR010000031.1, from coordinate 15,608 downwards.
AAAACGCATTTGGAAAACGAGATTTCAGAGGTGTTAAGTGCTTTGGAAAAAACAATTTCAAAACGCAATGCAGGAAAAAGATTTCCGTTTCAGACAAAGACAGGGGAAGTTTTTCTTGATGTTAGTAATATTGAATATATTGAAGTATACGGGCACTGGCTTCATGTCTGTGTGGAGGGTAGTGAAGACTTAGAGTGTTATGGAAGTCTTTCGGATTTAGAAAAGCAGCTGGTACCATTCGATTTTATTCGTGTTCACAAAAGTTATCTCGTAAACTGCAGGTATATCTATTCAATAGAAAAAGGGCAGGTTATCCTCGATGATAAGACCGAAATTCTGTTAAGCCGTTACCGGCTGGATGAGGTAAGAAATAAATTTAGAAATTATATCAAAGGTGGGCTGTAAATGGCTTTTATGAATAATATGTTTGAAATAATCGCTTCACTTTCAGAGAGCTATATTGTTGTGAGACTATGCAACAGATTCTTTAGTTTTAAGAATCCGAAAATGGTATGGTTGAAGACAGCGGTATTTTTTATCATTCTTTCGGCAGATAATATTCTGCTCAGTCAGCGCAGCGGATATGAAACGGTATCTCTGGTACTTCTTCTACTGGCAACCTTTGGATATGTCACGATATTTCATGAAGGGAAAATTTATGAAAAAATATTGATTTCAATTGTTCCCAATATTACTCTTTTGCCAATCAATTTAATTGCCATTAATGCATTTTGTGTATTGACTGGAGTTTTTACTAAGGAGGTTATCCAACCGGGAGGAAGGCTGCGGGTTCCCTTGCTTATTTTTACAAAACTGGCTTTCTTTTTTGTGTGTGAATTTCTCATACATATATGGAAGCGCGGCAGGTATTCCCTTAGCAGCTTTCAATGGATCCTTCAATTGTCTTGTTTTGTCACTACATTTCTGATTGGTTATCCACTTTGGAGGATTCCTGTAAAAAATGATGACATACCATTGTATTTTCTCGCAAGTATTATGCTTGCCATCCTGAATGTCCTGTTATATATCGTGATGGATAAAATGCAGTATGACAATGCTATGAAAAAGAAGTATGAGATTTCCCGTATGAACCTTGCCGCACAGGAACGATTTGTCGACGAGGCAAGGGAACGTTATATGGAGATGCGGGCACTTCGGCATGATATACGCCACTATCTTATGGCTGCAGCAGAGCTTATTTCATCCGGCAGGACAGCAGAAGCAAAGGAGTACATTGAAAGAATCGTTGATGAAAAGGTAAACCGGGCGACCGACGGAATAGATACTGGAAGTGTGGTGATCGATGCGGTCATAAATAACAAGATTGCTGCCTGTGTGAAAAATAATATTGAAGTAAAATGTATGATTGATTCACGACTGAATGATGTGAATGAGATGGATGTAAGCATATTGCTGTCTAATGTGTTGGACAATGCCATAAGCGGCTGTAAGGGGGCAGATTCGCCGGAAATAGAGTTCATTATGGGAACAAGAAAAACATTTACATATATTATAGTAAAAAATAGTATTGCAGAATCTGTTCTGGCAGGAAATCCAAATCTAGAAACAAAAAAAGAGGACAAATCAGTGCATGGTTTTGGGATTATGTCAATACGGAAAGTTGCGGAAAAGTATAGAGGGACAGTTGAATTCAGAGAGGAAAACAATACATTTATTGCAGAAATATGGCTGGAAGGCTGATAACTTTTTAACTTTGTGAATGGATATCATTGTACACCATTCTGGCAGGCATTTCTTGCTTTTGTCTGCCGGAATGGTGCTTATTTTTGCGGTCAGTGAGCCTTAAAGATACAACCCTGCAGATATTTGATGACTGCTGCAGGAGTCAAATATCCCGAAACTTGCAACAGGATATTGGCTTAATTTCCTCCAGGACCATCCCTGCGTTCTCTGTTATCACTGTCTGCAACATATTTTGAATTGGCAGAATCCTGATCAGAATTTGTTTCAGAAACGCTAGCAGAAGCTGTGGTATCCTTTTTGTTGCCTGTGTGATGACAGTTAGAGAGGGATGTGTTATCCTCTGTGCTGTTACTTGTCTTTGAATCAAAATTATTCTTCATAGCAATATTTCCTTTCATTTTTTAATTATTATTCCTATTATCAAAATAAATATTCAAACAAAAATCCTTATAAAAATGGTAAAAAGTGTAAAGACTAGTATACAGATTTTAAAATTAGCTGCATTTAAGCTATTTATAAGAGGTACAGCAAAAAGATAGAGGATGGCAGAGTATTTTTAAGTATCTGTATCAAGTAGAATTGGAAGATGAGGGAGACAGCGAATATGAAATCAATCTGGAGTGGGACTGTAGAGATACCGGAGAGGGAGATATTAAAAGAAGATGAAATGGCAGATGTAGCGGTGATCGGTGCGGGAATGGCGGGATTACTGACCGCTTATTATCTGCAGCAGGAGAGGAAAAAAGTAATTGTGTTAGAGGCTGACCGGATTGCCGGTGGACAAACGAAAAATACGACGGCAAAAATCACCAGCCAGCATGGAATGATCTATGATTCTCTGATTAAAAATTATGGTATAAAAAAGGCACGTTTATACGCAGATGCAAATGAAAAGGCAATTGCAGAATATGAAAATCTGATAAAGGAAAAGCAGATAGACTGCCATTTTGAAAGACTGTCGTCTTATCTCTATTCTGTAGAAGATGAAGAAAAATTAAAGAGGGAAGCAGCATCAGCAGCTTTACTCGGAATAAAAGCATATTTTACAGAAGAAAATAGACTGCCATTTATGACAGTGGGAGCGGTCTGTTTTGAAGAACAGGCACAATTTCACCCGTTGGAGTTTGTAAAGCAATTGTCCGAAGGTCTTACCATTTATGAAAAAACAAGGGCAATAAAGGTGAAGGGGCATTGTGTTGAAACAAATCATGGAAAAATTTTTGCGAATGATATTGTATTTACAACGCATTACCCTTTTTTAAATGTTCCAGGATTATATTTTGCACGGCAGCATCAGGAAAGAAGCTATGTACTGGCACTTTCCGGTATACCGAAATGGGAAGGGATGTATTATAGTGCAGATGATAACGGACTTTCGTTTCGGTGGTTTGAGGACACATTATTATTTGGCGGTGGCACACACCGAACCGGAAAAATAAATTCAGAATGCGGCTATTCCTTTCTGAGGGAAAAGGCAGAGGAATATTATCCGGAGTGTAACGAAATTACCTGTTGGTCTGCCCAAGACTGTGTTACTCATGATGAAATTCCTTTTATCGGAACATTTTCTATCTTAAAACCACATTGGTACGTGGCAACCGGATTAAAGAAATGGGGAATGACAGGGTCCATGGTTGCCGCAAAAGTGATCTGTGATCAGATTTGCGGAAAAATCAGCCCATATGAATCATTATTTATGCCCAAACGCATTCATTTAGTAGCTTCCTGTGGAAAATTGTGTAAGGATATAGGAATTAGTGTAGCGGGACTTGTAAAAGGACATTTTCATCTTCCTTTTGGAAGTATAGATCGCTTGTCTGCGGGACAGGGAAAAATCATACGAATTGGCTTTCGAAGATATGGTGTATATAAAGACGAGCAGGGAAGGATTTATAAGGTTTCCGTAAAATGTTCCCATATGGGATGTGAACTTGTATGGAATCCTGTAGAGAAGACATGGGACTGTCCATGTCACGGTTCCAGGTTTTATTATGATGGAAAATTAATTGATAATCCTGCACAGATGGGAACAGAAATAAATAATGGACTTAGGGAATGAATGTAACCTGTTTAAAATAACTGTAATATATTATTTTAAATTGATATTAATAATTTTCATGACCGATGTCTTTCGGATAAGGTTTAAAGAAATAGGCGGGATCTACATTTAATTCCCGGCTAATATTAAACAACAATTCAAGAGAGAAAGACTGAACAGTGTTAAGACTTTCAATCCGGTTAAGATAGCAGCGTGTAACGCCAATCCGGCTGGAAAGTTCTTTTTGGGATAAATGTGCACGTTTTCTATAAAAAGCGATATGTTCTCCCAACTCTATATAAAAGTCACGATTTTCAAAGTTTGGAAAAATTTCAGTTGATTTACTATTCATATATTTGTCCTCCAATATAAATATCGAATGATTAAGATGATAAGTTAACATTTAAATAAAAAATGTTGTTTTTAAGAATTATTTCATTTATGTATTATCCGAAAGAGTTGGACTTTCCCGCATGAAAAGACGGGGCAGATTGACAACAAAATAAGCACCCCGAAGGGTGCTAAGACTAGTATATACGGGTCTTCTGACCAATGCAGTTGATGGGAGTTGAACCCGTCTTAAGCATAATATGAAAAAGATGATGAAAGCCTTGATTTATAAAGAAATTTGGCATATTTTTTATTTTAGATTTCTATAGATTTGTTGTCAAAAATAAACATTTGTTCTTTAAAGGGATAAGTATTAGGAAAGGAAAAGTATTTTATTATTTACAATCAATAGAGAGAAAAGGGATATGGCATTGCTGTATCCTTTTTTTATTTAGAAGGTGATTAGTGGTATTGAAACAGATTTATTTCTTTTTCAGTACCCTTTTCATAAATGTGCGAAAGCACAAATACATTCCTCGTGGCGATAGTAGTTGCAACTGCTGTCGCCTTTTTGCTTATAGCAGCGAGGAAAATATTTTATTAATTGGAGGAATGGACAATGAAAGGAAAAACAATTGCAATCGTTAATCAAAAAGGTGGGGTAGGCAAGACGACCACTACATTTAACCTGGGTGCCTGCCTGGCAGAGCAGGGAAAAAAAGTGCTGCTGGTAGATTTGGATCAGCAGGGGAATCTTACTTATTGTATGGGAAATGATGTTCCGGACGAGGTAGAGACAACCATTGCAGAGCTAATGCAGAAAGCAATAATGGATGAAGAGTATAATCCTCATGACTATATATATCCTGATAATCGAGGCATTCTGATAGACGAAGAGAATGGAAATATATCTTCTTACAGCTTAGATTGTCTCTATTGTAACGTTATCATGTCGACTGTAGAGGTAAGTCTGGTAAATGCGATGAGCCGGGAGCATGTACTAAAATATATTCTGGAAGGATTGAAGGAAGAATATGATTACATTTTGCTGGACTGTGGTCCTTCGCTGGGAATGATCACCATCAATGCATTAGTTGCTGCTGATTCAGTTTTAATTCCCCTGCAGGCAGAAAAATTTGCGGCATTAGGATTGGAGTTATTATTAAAAAATATATTACGGGTAAAACGCCATTTAAATCCTTCTTTAGACATTGAAGGAATTTTGTTTGTTGCGGTTCCAGAGAATTATAAAGAATCAAAACAGACAGTGGGAGAGGTGATGCAAAAGTTTGGTGATGCAGTTAAAGTATATGATTATATGATACCGAGACTGACAGAAGTCAGCAAGGCAATTAGACAGCAACAACCTATGATTACATACGAAGACCGGGCAGCAAAGGTCAAAAAAGGTGGGAGCATAGTGGCAGGACTTTATCAGAGGCTTGCGAAGGAGGTTATAGAAAATGAGTAGTTTTATTGGACTAGAACCGGAAAAAGAAAAAAAGAAACCGTCAGGAATAGGCGGACTAAACGAATTGTTCGGAATCCCGGATTCACAGTTTGAGATTGTGGAGCTGCAGATTCAGGATTTGGTGCCCTACAGAAATCATAAATTTAAACCATCTTCTGATGCAAAGAGAGATATGATCAAAGAATCTATTAAAGAATTTGGTGTGCTGGAGCCTGTAATTGTACGTCCGAAAGAAGATATTGAATATAAGATTTCCGGTAAATATGAAATCTTAGCCGGACACCAGCGGACAGAACTTAGCAGACAGGTTGGAAATCTTACAGTACCGGCAATCATAAAAAAGGATCTGACAGAAGACGAGGCAGAGCAGATTGTAGCAGAAACGAATGTGCAGCGTTCTTTTGAAGAAATGACATATTCCGAGCGTGCAGCAGTGTTATCCAGCCACTATAATGCACAGAAAAGAAGGAACGTCAGAACGGAGGTTTTGGAGGAAATTAATTCATATTTACAAACCTATTCAAACCCAGTAAATTCAACGGCTGAACAGGGTTTGTCGCCATTGGCGACAGCGGGTATCAGAACCGTTGCAGAAGATTATGATTTATCTAAAGATACGATAGCAAGATATATTAGGGTAGATACTTTGACTAATGGTGTGAAACTCCTTTTGGATAATAAGAAAATTGCACTTAGAACAGCCGTAGAACTTTCTTATATTAGTACAGAAAATCAGGAAATATTTGTATCGTTGATTAATAATAATGAATATAAGTGTGATATCAATAAAGCAAATTTAATCCGGGAGTTACAAGGTAAGAATAAGCTTACGGAAGTTACCATGCAGGAAGTATTATCCGGAGAAAAGGCAAAGAAGTCACCAGGCAGACCAAAGGGATATAAGGTGAGTGGCAAGGTTATTAGGAAGTACTTTAGGGAAGAAACAGATGAAAAGAAAATTGGTGAAATTATTGAAGAGGCTTTAGCAATGTATTTTGGAGAGGAGTAATGAATATGAAATTAGAGAAAGACTGGACAAATGAGACTGGAATATTTTTTGAAAACGAAATAGCCATAGGTGATTTTAGTTACCTTGTAATATTTGGATATCATGTGAATGGAGGATGGATATGTGTTCCTAACCATTCATGGGGTTGTGAAGCTTCTGATAGTACTTATGAAATTGAATTCAATACAGATAAGTTGGTGGGAGCTGGTGCTTCACCAGAAGTTGCAAAGCAAATAGCAAGGTACATTGACATATGGCTGCAAGAAAATCAGGAGGAGGTTATAAAAATCAGGATGAAAGCCCATGACCGGATGATGGAGAGATTTCATGACCAGATGATGAAGAATTTGCAAGGAGGAAAAACAAATGAAAAAATTTAAGGGAAATAGACCACTTAAGGATATTGATAAGAAAATGGCAGATATAGGAATGCTTATTGATAAATCAGATTTTAATAAAGGAGGGGATTGGGTTACATATAAGGGATCTTTTTATAATATACCAGCATCCGTTATATTTAATGTTGTGACAGGATATTTTCAGGTTATCAATGGATTTACCGGTGAACAGATTGCAACACATTTGAGTACAGAGCTAGATGATAAAGAATGGTACTCTGAGTTGATAAATATTCTTTATCTGCCAGAAAATGAGGTGATTTCTTGTTAATCCAGAATAGGTTAGAATTAAAATTTGATAGAGTAAAGCAGCAATTTGGCTGTGGATATTATTTGGTATGCTGCAGGGAAGACTGTCCCTGCAGTTTTAAATTTGAGGATTATGATATGGAGACTATGAGGATGTTGAAAGATGAGTTCGATCAAGCAATGGTTGAACTGTTTGAATGATAGAGGGGTGAGATGAATGATAAGAACAGATCATAGAACAGTAGCATTTTATTTCAAAGTATCGAAAAAAGCAGGATGGGGACGTAATAAAGCAGGTAATTCCATACCAGTGTTTATGAAATATAAAATAAGTTCAGAAGAGCCTTTAAAATTAAAGAAGAGGAAGGGACAGATAACGGAAACAGTAAAAAGAAATCTGGCAAAAGAAATGAAAATCAATAAAAGATATTTGGTTCGTATTTCTGACAGGAAGGGATATAAGGTGTTAGGTGAATGATGTGGGAAGAACCGCTTAATCAGATAAGAACGAATTTTGAGAAGGAATTGCAGGATTGTATAAAAGATAACATTGATCCTTACTGTCATGCAGCAAACTGGAATCATTTTAAGGGCAGAGTCGTCAGGGAGCTTGGGAGTGTATTAAAGTCATTACAAAATGAGAACCACAAACAGATTCAGGCTGAAATGGACAATATACTTCGTAATATGAAATTTACGGTGGAGCAATGGCTAGGATATTATAAGCAGCATAATGAGGATGGTTGTTATGATAGTTGGTTAGAGAGATTCTGGATTGAAGAAAAACCGGATGAAGAAACAGAAGAAAAGTATTATATGGCAAGAATATATGAGAAATTTGTTAAAGAAGAAATAATAGAAATATATTATTTCAGATTTGCATCCGATAAGACGAGGCGGGCATTTCTTAACAAATGGTATCAAAAATATGGTTTTCATTATTCAGAAAATGAAGAGTTGGATCTTTATATTGGACAAAAAGGTAAGACTGGAGAATTTTATGAAAATATTGGGGATTTTTTTGAACCAGTAGACAGTCCGAAAGAATCGGACTGGTGGCAATTAGTTAAAAATATATTACAAGATACTAATTCCTAATTTTTGTAGCAGTTTTAAGACGGATATTATTGTTTTTTGTACGAGTAAAGGTACATTTCCATGTCGTATATAATGGAACTTTTTTAAAATCAATTTCTGTATTATCAGGCATATAATATTCAATTCCGGGTTTTCTCCATATATGGAATCGAAATTGTATATTGTTATCTGTTTGAAATGCACATATAAGATATGTACCGTTATTTTTTAACGGCCAGGATTTATCCATAAGAGTGACGATGAAAGTACCATCGAAGTCTATATAAGGATATTCTTTATAGGGAAAATGAATTTTTTCTTCGTAAGAACATCGAACACCATACTCATTCACTAACATTAACCTCCAAATATGTAATAAGATCATTATACAATGATTGGAGTCAAATAAACAGATATTTTTTAACAAAGTTATTAAAGAAAAGGAGATTTAAAAGTATGAAAATTGAAAAATTAACGGAAGCAGAAGAAGTTGTAATGAAGGCAGTCTGGGATTTAAAGAAAGAGCCTGTTTTATCGGATGTGGTTGAAAAGGTAACCGGTGCTTATGGAAAAGACTGGAAACCGCAGACAGTATCTACCTTTATGGCAAAACTGGTACAAAAGCAGTATTTAAAGCTGTATCGTAATGGAAAAGTTTATACTTATAAAATATTGGTTAATGAAAACTTGTATAATCAGGAACAGTTAAAGAAAGTGTATACATTCTTATATAAAAATAATAAGAATAAATTAAAAGGTGATCTGGAAAAATTATAGAAAAGGGAGGAAGTAAAGATGACAACGGATCTAAGGAATCCATATAATGTTTATCATGACAGTACTTTAGCATCAATAGCATATTTTAATGGGAAGCGGATAGTCAGAGATCACTTGGATAATCTTTATTTTGAGATTATTCCTGCCAGTAGCTGTTCAGCAGCGGATCTTTTGAACTTGGACAGACTGACTCCCATAAGCAAGTTATCAAAGCAGGAGCAGGCAGACATCAGGGAGTTTGTAAAAGATATTGATTAAAAAGGAATTTGTGTCAGTTGGTATAAGAGAGTGAAATCCCGGAGCTAAAGCCTCCGGGATTTTTGTAACAGGTATGTAGTTTGTGACAGATAAGGAATGACAACGGAGAGTTAACAAATAATAGAAGGGGGTGACATATAAATGTAATGTGCTATAATGATATTAATAAGTGAATTATAGTATATTACAATATTGATAAGGATTCTAAAATGGAAAAATACAAACAAAAGAAGAAACCAAGTGATTGGAAATCTCTAATATTTAATATTTATGAAGATATGGTGCTTTTTAAGGGAGAGGATAGTACAGATACGATAGTTTATATTCAGTACAATCCTACAAGTCAGAAATATGATATGCGATTTAGTGGTAATGAAACTACTTATCATCCATTTCCACAGAATATTATAAAAATCAAGAATCCAATCAGATATGATATCACAGAGGAGAAAGTTTTTTTAGATGGGAAATTGCTTCGAAATATCAAAAGTTTATTGAAATTTGACAGTAAGATAGGAAGCATGACAAGGATCATTTATGAAGATGGATGTTATGAGGTTGTGGATTCTGGCAGACTGCAGATACAGGAAAATGGGTTAAGTAATCCAACTGTTAGAAAAATATTAAATTATTATAAAGGGATAGCTTGCAAAGATGTAGATGCTTCAGATTCTGAAAATGAAAAGACGATAAAGGAAGATTTAGTTAATCAGTTGAAGAAACTTACATATATTCATCCAGACAGCATTCTTTATAGTTATTTGACAAAGGGGACAATTAAGAAAAGGACAATCAATTTTAGCAATATCATATATCCGTTTAATTTTAATTTAAGTCAGAAAGCAGCACTTGAAAATGCACTCTCATATTCAGTTTCTGTCATTCAGGGACCGCCTGGAACAGGAAAGACGCAGACGATTTTGAATATACTTGCGAATTTGGTTGCTGTTCAACATAAAAGTGTTGCAGTTGTATCAAATAATAATGATGCTGTAGATAACGTGAAGAAAAAACTTGAGAGTGCAGGATATGGTTTTTTAGTTGGCAGTTTAGGAAATAAAGGGGAAAATCAGAAGAGCTTTTTTGAAAATATGCCAGAGGTGCCATTATTAAATGGTTGGAATTGCAAAAAGGGGATGGATATACTTTCTCGAGAAAATGCTCGTTTAGTTACCCGTTTAAATGAACTGCAGCATGCTTATAGAGATAAAAAGATAAAAGAACAGGAATTGTTAAAATGGCAGACGGAACAGAAGCATTTTGAAGCATATTATTCCAGAAGTATGAATTCAGAGGAAGAAATACCACTTCCGGCATTTTTTAAAACACCGGATAGAATCTTAACATTTTTGGCAGAGAATGCTGCAGCTCAGGGGGCAGGTAAATTTTCTAAACTTATATATCGATTGAAATGGATTTTCAAGTATAGGATAAAAGAGAGGAATGTATCAAAACGAAAGCTTCTTATTACATTGCAGAGGAATTTTTATAAATTACAGGTTAAGAAGCTTGTGGATGAAATATCAATGCTGGAATATCGGTTAGAACAGAATTCGTTTGATGACCTGTTAAAAGAATATCAGAAACTGTCAGAAGTTTTGTTTAAGAAGTATTTGTATTTGAGTCATAATAGTTTAGGAAAACCAGATTTTGATATAGACAATTACAAATTAAAGTATGATGAATTTATCAAGAGGTATCCTATTGTATTAAGTTCTACTCAGTCCATTAGGAAGTCAATTCCTAAAGACTATTTGTTGGACTATGTGATTATAGATGAATCTTCACAGGTTGATTTGATTAAGGGCATTTTGGCATTTTCCTGTTGTAGAAATGTGATTATAGTAGGGGATGAGAAACAGTTACCGCAGATTGTAAATACAAGAATTGAGAAACAGTTTGAAAATAATCCGATTCCATCAGAATATAATTATTTTAGGGAAAATATTATATCTTCAGTACGCAGTTTGTACAAAGAAAAATTACCATCTACAACCTTACTGGAGCATTATCGGTGTCATCCTAAAATTATTGAATTCTGTAACCAAAGATATTATGATGGCAAGCTTATTCCTTGTACAAGTGTGGATGGTACAATGGAACCATTAATTTTATATAGGACTGCTAAAGGAAATCATATGCGGAAATTGACACGAGGTTCAGAGAAAGGAACGTATAATGCAAGGGAAATAGAGGTTATAGAAGAAATTGTAAATAAATTAGGCATTAAGGAAGGAGCAGATGTTGGAGTTGTTGCACCTTATAAGCTGCAGGCTAAGAATGCTGCGAAAAAACTGGGACCAAATTTTGAATGTGATACAGTGCATAAATATCAAGGAAGGGAAAAAGAAGTTATTATAATGACTACAGTGTTGGATGACAGCAGGCAAGGACACAGTGGCATAGATTTTGTAGATAATCCAAATCTAATTAACGTTGCTGTATCACGTGCACAAAAACAGTTTATTTTAGATACACATCATGACCTGTTTTTTAAAAACGGAAAAGAAATTAATGCATTGATTAAGTATATTCAATATAATACTCCAGAAAAATATATAGTAGAAAGCAAAGTAGTATCTGTATTTGATCTGCTTTATAAAGAATATTCCAAAAAGCTTCTTTCATTAGGGGAAAAATTGGATTCTAAAGCTAAAATAAAATCAGAAGAGATAATACGGGTTCTTTTACTGGAAATATTGCAGCAGGAAAAGTATAATATGTATGATTTTAAACCGCAAATATATTTGTTTAATCTATTATTTACCGGAGATAAAATAGAATATCAAGACGACTTATTATCTAAGAAGGAAAAGAAATTTGTGGACAATGATTCCTCATTAGATTTTGTAATATATGATAAAATGGATAAGCATTGTGTTTTGGTTATAGAGGTGGATGGATTTGAATTCCATGAAAATAGACCTAAGCAATTACGCAGAGATCGGTTAAAAGATTCTATTTTAAAAAAATATAATGTTAATCTTTTACGCTTAAAAACAAATGAGAGTGGTGAAAGGGAAAAAATAGAGAATGCACTGGATGTGATAAAGAGGTGTGAAGAATTAGAAGAAAAATAATAACAGGAGGAGAGAAATATTATGAAAAGATCAATATTATTTATAACAATGCTAATTTTACTCTTTACAGTAAAACTGGATGCAAGAGCAGATACTTACCGTTATTGGGATGGAGCAAGTTGGAGAACCCCATCTGATAATGGATATACTTCCAATCCGGTAAAGATAACTTATGATGTATCTTATTGTTATGAAGAAGCCTATAAAATGATTGCTCTTGTAAATGAACAGCGGAGGAAGGCAGGAGTACCGGAACTGCGAGCGAAAGATGAACTGATGGACGTAGCAATGAAAAGAGCTGCTGAGACGGCTGTCTACTGGTCACATACAAGACCGGATGGTTCTAGTAATGTTTCAGCAAATAAATTTTTAAATGGTGAAAATCTGTGTGCAGGTACAGGGAAAGCCAGCATGGCAAATCATTCTCTTGTAAATTCATCTGGGCATTATAGAACAATGATAGATTCGACATATTCTTATGCCGGATATGGATGTGTAAAAGTAAATGGGATGTATTATTGGGTTCAGATATTTTCAGTTGAAGAGGTATACCACGAGGATGGGTTTGATTATAAGCATCCGGAAAACAATAAGCCAGTACAGTGGGATAGGATGACATTAGGGAATAGAAAGGATTATACTGCTAAATTTACGGCAAAGGTGAACCCGAAGTTAGTTACATTAAAATGTAGTGATAAGAAGGAAATCTTTATTGGAGAGGAAGCAAAAGGTTCTTTTTATACGTACTATTACGATAAGTATAAAAAAAAGATCTGTACGGTTGTGCTTTCTTCTGATCAGTATGATGTGAAGGTATTAACACCAAAACTTTGTAGTTATAGCAATGGAAAAGTCAAAGCACTAAAGAAGGGAACCGCTAAGATACAGTATACTTTAAAAGCAGACCGCAGTCTTACCGCAGTACAGGAGATTAAGATTAAAGAAAAGCCGATTCAAAATGGCAGTAAGGTATCATCCAATGGCAGTCAGTACAAGGTTACAAGTACCAAGAATAAGACCGTAAGCTTTTGCAGCGGAAAAGGGAATACAGAGAAAATCTCCATACCGAAGACGGTTAAGATACAGGGAAAGACATATAAGGTAACATCAGTTGCAGCGAATGCCTTTAAGGATAATCAGAAGGTTACCAGTGTTACGGTTGGTTCCAATGTGAAAAAGATTGGAAAGAATGCTTTTAGTGGATGTAAAAATCTGAAAAAGATTACTGTAAAATCTACTAAATTAACGAATGTTGAACAGAATGCATTAAAGGGAATTCATAAAAACGCAGTAGTTAAAGTTCCAAAAAGCCGGTTAGCAAAGTATAAGAAGCTGTTCAAAAATAAAGGACAGAAAAAATCAGTAAAGATAAAAAAATAGCATTATACTAATAATTGAATAAAAAAACAACAAGGACATATGCGTAAGTGTATGTCCTTTTTAGATAGATTTGGAGTAGTAGAAATACTGCTCTTTTTTATGCAGAAAGGAGGATTATGCTGGTTAACCCGGTACAAAGTAAAACTAGTAATCAAGGAGATAAATATGAAAAGGAAGATTAAGAAATGGACAGCCATAGTAATGGCTGTTATTATGTTAGCAGGCATAGTACCTGTAACAGCACAGGCAGAAGAGGCAGCAGTGGAAAGCAGCCAGGAAGCCGTGCAGGAGGAAGCAGATAAGACAGAAGCAGAGACAGAGGTAACAACAGAGGAGGAAAAAAAGACAGAAGAAGTGACGGAAGCTGCAGACGAGCCGGCTGCGGAAATACCGGTGGAGGAAGAAACAACAGAACAATCTACAGAGGACACGACAACAGAAACGGATAATACTGTAAGTGTTCCGGATACAGAATCTGATCTGGTACCGGAAGATACCGAAGTGCCGGGAGAGGAGCAGAAAGAGGAAGGAGGATTACAGCCGGAAGAATTAAAGCGAACTCAAATCGTGCAGTTAGAGGCATCCGATTCCAGAACGATATATAGTGACGGTTCATGGAGCGGCGGAACCATATGGTACGTGAAGACAGGGAACAGTAAGCATTATATATTTTGTCTGGACAAAGGAATGACCATGTATTCCGGAAAATATTCCGGTAACATCACGAACGGTTATTCCGGAAAATCTGCTTTTAAAAAAGCAGTGGCATTGAATTACTTCTACAAATCCAACGGTAATAGTTGGAGTGGAAAGAAAAATTATGGAACCGCCCAAGAACTCATATGGAATCAGGGATCCGGTACGGCAGGGAAACTGGCAAGCTATGTAAATCACGCATGGAATGTGACCAGTTTAAATTCCGGACGGAAATCCGGTTCGGGAAGCTTTTCAAATTTGCTGACACCGATTAATCAGTCAGAAACCACTTCCGCATCTGCCAGAAAATCTATGATTCAGAAGATAAAAAAGGTTCCGGTTCAATTAGGTGTTCCAGATGCAGATGGTGTATGTACGGATCAGATTAAGTTACCGGGGAGTTCATGGAGGTACTTCGCAAAAGGCGGATACAGCGGAAATTCATCAGACATATCTGTAGCTGGGATTTATGATGAAGATGGAAATGCGGTAGCCGGTTCCGCATCGGTAGATACCAGTGGTAACCTGAATGTTAAGGTGGCACCGGGTACAGGTAAGGGAGACAGCAAGGAGCATCCCCTTACAGTAATTATGAGTGTAAAATTTGACTATCTGGGTGCAGATTCTATCCGGTATGTAAAGACGGGGGATGGGAAGCAGAACCTGACCTATGATGCATCTTTCCGCACCGCCGGATGCTTCGCAATTCAGGTGTATAATGATATGCCGGATTTTGAGGATGCAAAAGTAAATGTTAACAAAGTAGATGAGTATGGAAACTTTGTTTCCGGATGTACTTTTCGGTTGACAGGAATAAGCGGAGAAGCAAAAGATAATAAAGTAGATAGTGGTAACGTTGTAATCAACAGAAAAGGACAGTACTTTGACATTAAATGTCCGGGAAAATACCAGATTGTAGAAACCGCTGTGCCGGATGATGGGGAATATACCTTAAACACCACCCCGTTTACCTTTGAAGCCAAGCGGACTGCAGATAATAAAATTGTATTAAGTGCTACCTTGATATCAGATGATGGTGGTATGGAAATGATAATGGAAGAACCCTCTTTCACTTATACGTGTACCAATAAGTTTAATGAAGGAGGTGCAGAACTGGTAAAGACTGGTAACACCCTGGTTG
>CAJUBR010000030.1 GCA_910584695.1 uncultured Lachnospiraceae bacterium | reverse complement strand
GTTGCACTATCAGCCAACCATGCTGTTTGTAGAACACGATATTAAATTCCGTGAAACAATAGCAACTTCAGAGATCAGTATGTAGATTCCACCATTTGTCATAGAATTGTAAGCTTCACTTGCTGGGATGTAAATGCGAATTTTGAATCCAGTATATTGTTCCGTTCATACTTAGCGAAGCTGTACTGGGTATATGGTCACTCTGCAAGGCAGTAAAGGACAGCATAAGGATAGTCACGCTGACTGACAACAATACAGAAGATGGCAAACGATATATCCAATACAGTTTCGCTGATTAAATGATGTACTAGTTATTAAACAGTTCCGTAGATAAATATCTGTCACCGGAATCCGGCAACAGTACTACAATTGTCTTTCCTTTATTTTCTTCCTTTGCAGCCAGAACCGAAGCCGCCTTTAATGCCGCACCGGAAGAAATTCCCACAAGAATGCCTTCACTGACCGCAAACGCTCTGCCTTCTGCAAACGCAGCATCATTCTCCACAGTGATCACTTCATCATACACTTTTGTATTTAATGTATCCGGAACAAATCCTGCACCAATACCCTGAATCTTATGGGGACCAGAACTCCCCTTTGATAACACCGGGCTGGCTGCCGGCTCTACTGCTACCACCTTCACATTAGGGTTCCTTGACTTCAAATATTCACCAACACCAGTAACGGTTCCACCTGTGCCCACTCCCGCAACAAAAATATCAACTTTCCCATCCGTCTGTTCCCAAATCTCCGGACCGGTTGTTGCCTTATGAATTTCCGGATTGGCAGGATTTACAAACTGTCCAAGAACAATCGAACCGGGAGTAGACTCCTTTAACTCTTCTGCCTTGTCAATTGCTCCCTTCATACCTTTTGCACCTTCTGTCAATACCAGTTCAGCACCATAAGCCTTTAACAGATTCCGACGTTCCACACTCATAGTATCTGGCAGAGTGAGGACTGCTCTGTAACCTTTTGCGGCTGCAACCGCTGCCAGTCCGATCCCGGTATTACCGGAGGTCGGTTCAATAATGGTTGCTCCTGGCTGCAACAGTCCCTTCTTCTCTGCATCCTCAATCATTGCAAGTGCAATCCGATCCTTTACGGAACCGGCCGGATTCAAATATTCCAGCTTTGCTAAAATAACAGTATCTTTAATTCCCGCCTTCTCTGTGTAACGATTCAATTTTAATATCGGAGTACCTCCAATCAATTCGGATGCACTTTCTTTAATCTGACTCATTCCTTCGTCCTCCTTCTCTTTCATACGATGTTTCCCTATTTCATATATATTTGCTAGGTATTATATGAAATTATTGTAGGATTTATACATACATTTGTCAAGTCTTTTCCGCTTCTATACACTTAAATTCCATCATCCCATACTGTCCAACAATCTGTCTGGCATATCTGTTGAATTGCCCTCCTTCAGGAGTTCAGGAAATTCCCCTGTTTGTGCATCTCCGATATTCTATCAAAAGTGATCTGTTTGATGTAAGAGTACTATTTTAAATATACCTCAACCGACATCTGTTATTAATTTACCTAACATCTCATCATGTTTAATAAGTTGTTCACTGTGAGATTTCACAACTGCTTTTAATGGAGTAATACAGTCAAGTTTCTCATCTGCTTTTTCCCTTTGTTTCCGGCATTCTGCCTGCCTTACATAAGAGTCCGTCATTTCATAGAGTGACGAAATCTTTGGTATTACTTCATTCTCAATCAGTATAAATTTCTTATGAGTGTAGTCCCTTAGCTCATGCACCTCGTGTTCTAATCCGCCAAACCGATTCTCCAGTCCATCAAACCGATTTTCCAATCTACAAAAGTCTTCCTTTGTGACCATATGCTGCTTCATATCCGACATCTGCTCATTCATTAATTCTTTTATACATGCCAAATCTTCCTTCGTTAACATTACAATCTCCTTAATTCTATTTTTAATAGAATTATTGTAGCAAGTAACCCCTTAAATAGCAATAAAATTTTTATGAATCATTCTGTTCTTTTTTGAACAAAATCTGAAAAAAATTTCATAAATTGCTATCCCACAGCAAAACAATCAGATATTTTTTCCTGCTGCCACAATCGGCACTCTATACCTCAAAATAAGATGCAACCTCTTTCAAATTCTCGATAATCGGCAAATGCTGTGGACAAACCTTTTCACATTGTCCGCAAGCAATACAGGCACTTGCTTTACCAAACACCTGTGCCAGACGGTTATAATATTCCCCCTGGGGAGTCCACCCTTTGTCCTTAATCTCCTGTTTATCCGCATTATATAAGGAAAAATATTTTGGAATGGCAATTTTCATTGGGCAGCCATCCGTACAGTAAGAACAACCGGTACACGAAATCGCAATATTACTGTTAATCAAATCCACTGCCTTCCAGATCATCTCCTTTTCCTCTTCTGACAAAGGCTTAAAATTCTGCATATAACCGGTATTATCCAATAACTGTTCCATATTACTCATACCGCTTAACACCATCATAACATTATCAAGACTGGCTGCAAAACGGATCGCCCATGACGGAACAGACATTTCCGGATGATAACTTTTAAAAAGCTGTGTAACATTTTCCGGCACCTGTGCCAGCGTTCCACCTTTCACCGGTTCCATAACGATGACCGGAACGTTATGTTTCACAGCAACCTCATAACATTTTCTTGATTGAACTCCTTCACTGTTCCAATCCAGATAATTGATCTGAAGCTGTACAAACTCCATCTCCGGGTGTTCTGTAAGTACCTTATCCAATAACTCTGCATTATCATGATAAGAAAAGCCAATGGTCTTTACCAGACCCTGTTTCTTTTTATCCATAAGCCAGTTAAAGCAGTCTAACTTCTTGTATACCTCGTAATGATCCTGCCCCACATCATGAAGCAGATAATAATCAAAATAATCTACTCCTGTCTTTTTCATCTGTTCGTTAAAAATAGCATCCCGGTCCTCTTTCGAATTTAAAAAGCCAGCGTGCAGCTTTGTAGCCAGAGTATAACTATCCCTCGGATACCGGTCTACCAATGCCTCTTTGGCAGCATTTTCACTTTTAAATCCGCAATACATCCATGCAGTATCAAAATATGTAAAACCCTGCTCAAGAAAAGTATCTACCATCCTTTTGGTCATTTCAATATCAATCTTTGACGGATCATTGGGATCCAGAGACGGCAGCCGCATTAAGCCAAAACCTAATTTTTTTGTACTCATGATATACACCCTCCTAATATATAAATAAAATTTATAGGTATTTGCGAAACTCTCTATTTTCAAAATCTAGTTGTTCAATATAGACAATATCATAAGCAGGGTGCTTTGGAGCCGTTGGTACTTAGGTGCCGTACTTTGGCACCTTATGTACCATTACGAGCGACAAGCAGCGAAAGCGTGCCCAGTGTTGATATTGTCTATATTGTACAACGGTCGGTAACGAAAACAGAGTTTCGCAATCGCCTAAAATAAAATTTATTAAATCCATTTGCTAAAATATCTGTTCCCCTGCTTATAGATAAGCCTAACACAAACTATGTTTAAAGTCAACAACTCACCCTTTTGCAATACACATATAGATAAAAATATCCCAACTATATAATAAAATAGGACTGTCGCATTAAGGAAATTTTTTCCCTTTTGCCATACAACTTTAACAAAGATAAACACTTGTTGCAACGTTCCTTGTCAAAGTTATATAGCAAACGGAGAATAAAACTTTAATACGGCAGTCCTATCTTACTATTGCTGATTTAAAATATCTTTTAACATGGCAGTCTCTTAACTTACTGTCCACAGGAATCTCTCCCTTAATGTACAACTGCATAGGTTCTTTTGCTTTCTATGGATAACATGCATACATGTAAAATTGCCATAACAATTTTAGAACAGATTCCCACAATGTACTTACAGTCCTCCTCTACAGAATGGCTACCTCTGCGGATATATCGTTTGTGCTCCTCTTTCACAAAATTACATATATCTGCAACACTATTAAAACGGCTTAAATCCTCAATTGCAAGATTCGCTCTCCATTTCTTAAAATCTTTCCCACTAATATGCTTAATATATTCCCGGAGCTTATGTTTTAATTGACCCTCGTAAATACAATGCTGCTTTACATTTCCATAGTATTCTTTATTATGCGGAAAGGTAAAATAATCTGCAATATAGTGTACAACTTCACCTAATCTGGTAAAATAAGCGGTGGATAACTCCCCCAAATTGCTATATCCGTTTGTTAACTGCTCAATTCTTTTGGATACCAAATCAAAGGTACCATTAATCTCATGTGGCTTCGTTAAAAAAGATGGCTTACAGTCCGGTAAAATACTCCCAAAATAAAATGCCTTTTTGTGTTTATCAAATGCCTTCATCCCTGAAATATTAACAATATGCTTTGCCAGCGAAATATGTGACTTTTTACGCATTACTGCCTCCTTAATATACATATAACCTACCAACATCCTATACAACTAATTCTATTACTATTTTTATCAGATAACAACCCTTTTTTCCTTCCAATTTTATCTAAATTTATCTTAAAAACGTTAGGCAGAACCGAAATGATAAACAAAGAACTGCCACATTAAGAAAATCTCTTTAATGCAACAGTCCCTTGCTAAACTTTTCTCCTGCTCTCTCCGGCAATTCGGTTAATCCGCAAACGGAGATAATTCCAACCGGATAAAATATCCTTTATCATGATCACAGACCGGACATTTTTCAGGAGCAGCTTCTCCTTCATAAATATGTCCGCAGTTTAAGCAGATCCAGCCCGTTTTCACATCGGATACATGCAGCTTATTATTTTCCAGCCACTCTGCAAATTTTCCAAACCGGTCCCCATGGTACTTCTCAATTTTTGCAATCATACGGAAAGAAGTTGCTACTTTTAAAAATCCCTCTTCCTCTGCTTTATCCCCAAAATTTTTATACACATCATCATGCTCTTCATACTCATTATGCTGTGCCATCCTGAGCAGCTCTGCTAAATCCTCTGTAAGATCAATGGGATATCCCCCATCTACATGGATTGTCTCACCTGCTAGTTCTTTCAAATGATTGTAGAAAATCTCTGCATGCTCTTTTTCCTGATTTGCCGTATACAAAAATACCTGTGCAATCGCCTGCTGCTTTTGCTGGTTGGCTTGCTGGGCACCAAATGTGTACCTGTTTCTCGCCTGACTTTCTCCTGCAAACGCTCTCATTAAATTATCCTTTGTCTCGCTATTTTTAAATTCTACTGCCATATTTATGGTCTCCTTTCAATTATTTCCCTTTAGATAATTGCGAAACTCTGTCTTCATTACCGACCGTTGTACAATATAGACAATATCAACGCTGGGCACACTTTCGCTGCTTGTCGCTCGTAATGGTACATAAGGTGCCAAAATACGGCACCTAAGTACCAACGGCTCCAAAGCACCCTGCTTATGACATTGTCTATATTGCACAACTAGATTTTGAAAATAGGGAGTTTCGCAATTGCCTAATTTCCCTTATAAATAAGGATTTTCACTTTTTACTTTCAACCGCATAAATCTACGGTCCACCTCTGACTGCAAATCCTCTACAATATCTGCATACTCCTCTTTTCCCAAGTGTTTTGTCCGACCCATCATGGATAACCAGTCCAGAACCGGAATCTTCTTCCCATTTTCTTCGGGATTGTAACTAATCTTTGTCTTCCCCTGCTCCACTTCATAAAGGGGGAAGAAACAGCTATCCACTGCTGCTGCAATTACACTTCTTTCGGTATTCGGTTTGTCATTCCAGTTAAGGGGACAGGCAGACAATGCCTTTACATAAGCCACTCCGGATTTTTTTGCATAATCAGCAGCTTTTGCAGCCTTCTTTATAAAGTCTGCCGGATTGGATTCTGCCACAGTGGCAACATAAGGAACATTTGCAGCGGCCATGATCTGAGGCATATCCTTATGGTAAAACGTCTTACCATATTGTCCCTTACCAATATGGGATGTGGAACTTCTGGCTCCTTTTGGCGTGGAATAAGAAAGCTGATATCCTGTATTCATATATCCGCCATTATCATATTCGAAAATTAAAAGCCGATGTCCTCTTAATGCAGTTCCGATTGCAGACCCCATTCCGATATCCAGACCTCCGTCACCACTTACCATAACAAATACAATATCTCCTGGTGGAATTTCTCCCTTTTTTTGTTTCCGGTAACATATTTCGGCAAGACCGCTTAACGTGGCTGCCCCGTTTTGAAATAGATTATGCAGATATGGTACTTTAAAGCTTGTCCTCGGATAAGATGTTGTGACAATCATTCCACATCCAGTCTGGAACAAAAGAACTACAGGGTCCTCAATTGCCCGCAGCAATAAATTTAGATTTACCGGAATCCCACATCCCGGACATGCCCCATGTCCCGGTGCAATCCGCTTTGGTATCTGCGTCGTGGCATTGAGCGTGCCTCCGCTCACGGTTAATTCTCCATCCTTTTTTGTTACCGTAATCAATCCTAATTTCGTTCTTTCTGCAGTAAGGGGAGCAAAGAAATTTTCCCCTTCTTTTTCCTCAATTTTTCCCGGCGTAATACCATAGTAGTCAAAATCCGGAGTGTCCTCGTCTTCTACCCATTCAAACATCCGGATAGCATCTTCTACATAAAAATCCATTCCCCCCAATCCATAAATAAGACTTTTTATCTTTACTACATTATTGTATTTCTGCATCGCTGCACGAATCTCAAGCGTAAGATTACCGCCTCCCGCTCCATAGCTGTCCTGCCTATCCGCTACAAGAATCCGCTTTGCATTTCTACAGGCACTGCAAACCTCCTTTGCCGGGAAGGGTCTTAACATATGCAGGGTGATGGCACCGACCTTCTTTCCATCCTGCCTTAGCCGGTCGACTGCCTCTAATGCCGTATCATACGAGGAACCGAGTACAATCAAAATGGTTTCGGCATCTTCATTCCGATACCCCTCCCATTCCTTATATTCCCTTCCGGTTAATTCTTTATACGCATAAAACAATTCATATACAACCTGTCTGGTCATTTCCATTGCTAAATGAAGCTGGTATTTATTATTAATCAAATCCGGTTCATTCATATAGGAACCCACCGTAATTGGATGCTCAAAATCAAAAAATGGGTAAGGATCTTTCTTACCCCCCACAAAATCTCTCACTGCTTTCTCATCCGCCATGCGGTAGCATTTTCTTTTTTGGTGGCTTGTAAAGAAACCGTCATATGCCACTACAACCGGAAGCCTCACCCTCTCTGCCAGCCGGATTGCAATCAGATTAAAATCATATACCTCCTGTGCGGTATGGGCAAAGAAGATAGGCCAGCCTGTATTTAACATATACATAATGTCACTGTGATCACCTTTAATGGAAAGAGGTCCCGAAACCGTTCTGCATGCCACATTCATTACCATAGGATATCTGGTTCCTGACTGTACCGGAAACTGTTCCATTGCATATAACAATCCGTTAGCACTTGTAGCATTAAACACTCTTCCTCCCCCGACAGATGCACCGTAACAGATTCCCGCTGCACTATGCTCTCCCTCCGCTGCAATCATAATCAAATCGGTTTCTCCTTCCGCCCGCATTAAATCCAGATTCTCCGCTACCTGGGTAGACGGTGTAATGGGATAATACCCCATTAAGTCATATCCAATCTGGCGGACTGCAATTGCTGCCATCTCGTTTCCTGATGCATATTCTATCACTTGTTCTTCCATTATACTTCTCCTCCTTCCATTCTTTTTTCTGTCAGATAGGATTCGGAAGTGATATATCCATCCGAACCTGTTTTTTCATAATAATCCGGATTTCGCAATAAATCTTTATTAGGAACAAACCATTCCTTGGAAGGATGCTCTGCTTCTAATCCCTTTACCAAAGCCTGTGTCGGACACACCTCTACACAACGGAGACACCCCTTACAGTGATAATAATCAAGTCCCTTGTTTACCATCATTTCTCTATCCTTGTAGATTCCTTTTTCAAACTGAAATACCATATCCGGACAAGTAGAATCACAGAGTCCGCAGTTAATACACCTGTCCCGAATAAAGAGTGGAATATATCCCTGTCTGGAAGGCGACAAATCTGAGATTACACTGCTTCCATACTTTGTATTAATTCCACCGATGGGTGCGGTTTCATATCCCCATTCCAGTTCCTGCCCTTCGCCTTTATCGTCCTGCTTCATCTCTGTACTCTGCCTGCCTTCTGTTTCATATAAACAGACTACCTCTTCAAAACCTCTTTTTATTCCCTGCAGATTGGAAGACAATGCATCCGGATATTTCTTCCCCAATGTATCCCTGCAAATCTGATTGAGCATTTCCAACGATACAAAACCCATCACTTTTGCCATTGCCCCAAGCATAATGACATTAATTCTTGAATGTGTTTCCATTGCAATTTTCTGGGCAGATACAGCATAGACTTTACCTGCCTGCATTACCCCGGCATATTTTTTTATCATTTCTTCCTTTGGTATGGCCGTATTAATCACACAAATCGTACGAACGGTACATCCGGAAAAAACAGAAGCATCCGACATTAGTGCATCATGGAAAATGCCAAGAAGGTGCGGATGTGTGATCGGTGAATGTACCCTGATTTCTTTATCCTGCTGACAGTACCGTATATAGGCTTTAACCGGTGTCCCCGTTTTCTCAGATCCATAGCTGGAAAAGCTGGCACTGTTTAACCCAAGATATTGAATTCCAAGCTCTCCCATCATTTTCCCACACAGATTTGCACCAAGTCCTCCTATGCTTTCTAAGCGTATCTCATAATTTCCCACCTCATTTGTTACCGGCAGTTCTATTGACTTCATAATAAAGTTCCCCGCTTTCCACATTACTGTTTTTCAAAATACTCTTTTCCTAAATTACACAACGGACATAAATAATCCTCCGGAACATTCTCCCATTTTGTTCCTGGTGCAATTCCATGTTCGGGGTCTCCTGTCTCTTCATCATAAATGTAGCCGCATACCGTACAAATATATTTCACCTTATTCACCTCAACTTTCATTTATTTCCTTAAAAGTATGAGCGAATTGTTTATCTTATATTCAAAAATTAACAATAAATTGTTCCTTTAAAAAGAGGACTGCTGCATTAAGATTTTATTCCTCATTTTGCTACAAGGCTATCACAGAGAACGCTGTAACACATTGCTTATCTTCCGCTTATCTTTGTAAAAGCTTTGTACCAAAAGAGAGAAAATTTTCTTAATACGACAGCCCTCTTTTTTAACAATTAAAACTTTATAATTTAACGATTTTCATTAACATATGTTTCCACTCGATTTTGTATAATCTCTATTGTTTGATCTGCATTTTTATCTTCATTAAAATAGGCTTCTGCCTCCTCTAAAATAATTTCTAATATAAAATCATTGCACTCTCCTACCTTCTTCGTATTATCAATTAGTTTCCGGTACATTCTCACGTCCTCATTAGATGCTGGAACAATCTGTACTTCAAAATTTTCATATGACCAGCAAAAATCTGCGGGTATAATTTCATCTCCGTATTCATCGTTATATTTCTCTTTTGCTGTTTCTTTCTTAATCTTTATCTCAAAGCAATCTTTCCTTGTAGGAATATCATTCATTTTCCATTCATTCATTTGATATTCCTTGGATATCAATGTACGAACAAACTCCCATGCACCTTCTTTATTCTTTGATTTTGAATAAATGCCTGTCATATTATTAAAGTTAAAGTAGGAACCTTCTTTATCCTCGCTTGGATATCCAATCAATGTGATATCATCATCATACATCTTCTTGTAAACCTGTATCATGCCAAGAGAAATATCACCGTTAACAAATAATACTTTTCCGTCTTTCACCAAACTTGAATAATTTAATTCATTATCAAGCTCTATGCCTCCTTTAACATTACAAAATTCCAAAATTTCTCTAAACTCTTCACTATTAAAATAACATTTTCCGGTATCCCAATCAATAAAATCTGAAATACGGTAATTCATTAATATATATAGCATACCTATGTTTTCTTCAGCAAACGGTCTTGTTTTCTTATCCTTTTTTTTAAGTACTTGTTTCATGTCATCAAAAGTCCATCCTGTTTCTGTTCCTACGTCTTTTGTTCTGGCTACTAATGTAGAAACAGAAAAACTGGGTGCCACATAATAAACCCTATCATCTATCTTCATTGCATTCCATACAGAATCTACCATATCTGTTTCTTTTATCTCTGTATCCTTTTCCATATATGGAGTTAAGTCCTCTAACATTCCTTTTAAAATATACTGTTTCACTGACATACCACTTAAATCAATAATATCGGGAACATCCCCCGCCATAATATCCATGTTCATTTTTGCTATCGGTTCCTCCTCCAAAGAATAATCCTTAAACTCAACCCTATAATTTTTGTTTTCTTTATTAAATCGTACGACCGCATCTCTAATATCAGCATCTATTTCTAAAGTACCATAAGTAACAACTTTCTTGTCCTCACTAATAGATAAATCCCTCTTTTTATATTTCATAATTTCTGTTTTTCCACCCTGATTCGTCGACATCGCAATAAACTGTTCTCCTTCAAGTGACAAAAATCTATATACTCTTTCTAGTTCGACATCGGAAGCCATAAAATCCATCAATTTTACACTTGTTTTATTTATAATATCATAACCATAAATTCCGGAATGATCCTTGTAATAGAAATCATAATCGCAACCATTTATCAATGAATCACTACCACTAAAATATTCAATTCCTATTAAAGTTTCTTTTCCCCACTTTTTGTTATCTATATCTAATTGTTTAATATAAGCACCCTGCCCGTTTTTCCCACCGCAGATAAAATGCCCATCCTTTGTCATTGCTACATTATCAACATATTCATCCATTTCTAACTGACAAAGAAAATTATAATTATTATCAAATACACAAACTTCCTGATTTAATACTATAATCATCCTGCCTTTATCGTCAAAAAATATATTATCCCTAGCAATATCTGCATCCGGATCAATATCATATGAAATGTCTTTTCTATTTAATTCTCTCCCTTTCTGGTCTGTTTTTACAATTATAAATGATGTCTTTTTCTCTTGATTATTACTGTCTTCTAATATAAGTACAATATTACTGTCTCGGTCAACTAGAATCGTTACTATTCGTTCATCTTCTTTTAACTCAACTAATGGAATCTCTTTTACATCGTTCCCATCTATCATTGCAGAATATAATCTCTGAATGACTGCCTCCCCTTCGCTAATTGCTATTTCTTTCGTCATTCCCTCTTCGGTAAAATTTTCTGTAACCTCTGTTTGTTCGTCTTGTTCATATGTGTTAAAATAAATCCTATCATCCACTACATAAATTGTAGCAACATCTCCCTTTATTCCATCAAACGAAAGTTCTTCACCTTCATAAATCAAATCCTTTTCATTTTCCTGTCCCAAATTACCATAATCCCTATTTTCAATATCATTACATCCCATTATTGCTGCCATAAACACTATCATAGTTATGATTCTACATAACTTAATATATAAATAATTATTCACATTCATACCTATTCCTTTCGCTTGTTACAATCCAATAAATAATCAGATACAACACTACCCCAACCGAAATATATTTTATCCCTGCAGCTACGCACTCAAGTCCAGATCCATACTTAAAAGAAATGAAAGCACTACTTGACGGTAAGACAAAAACATACCGAAATATTAATTCTAAAAAATTATATACTGTATGAAATAACACACACCATATCAGTTTTCCGTTTTTGACATAAATCCACATTAAAATGCAACCCAACAAAAACATTGGAATCAACTTATTCAAACTATGATGCGCAACAGAAAATAAGATACCGCTAACCAACATCACTACCCTTTTATTAAAATTAGAACTTAATTGACAATACATCACTTTTCTATAAAATAACTCCTCACAAAATGCCGGAAGAATTCCATAACATAAAAACAACTTTAAAAACGATATGGAATCTATACTAAAAATGTTATTTACATATGCAAAATTATCATTTGCCCCTACTTTTATTAAATTTACTCCATCCAAAAAAAAGCTATTTGCAAAAAAAATACAAATAAGCAGAATAATATAACGGAATTTACCAATATTTCTTCCTCTCTCTGTACAGGTTTTTTCATGAAAAAATTTGTACAAATAAATCAATGAAATACCTAAAATACAACATTGGCTTACATTTGACATCACAGTCACCCATACATCCATTTCATCTATTCCAAATATAGACATAAAAATTAAAGGTATTAAAAAAAATGTTATTATTTCTTCAATCAAAAAAATCTTCAAGACATCAAATATACATTTTTTATTGTGCATATATTTATTCCTCTCCTGCTTTTGTTCTATATCAGTTCTCTTTTTTATCGAAAGAAAAAAACATCAATGATGTACATATCAAAATTACACAACCAATCAGCAGCATTGCTAATATAACAAATATACTTACGGGATAAAAAAATATATTAGAAACTCCTATTGAATCCAATACAATATGATTTAATACAATTACAACAACAGCCTGAATCATTCCACCAATTAACAACGCCTCAACGGTCAGAATTACCATTTCTATTGAAACAATCCCCATTATCTGCCATTTTTTATACCCCATTATTCTTAACATTTGGTACCATCTTTTATTATCTTGAATTACACCATATAACACACTAATCATATTTACTACTGCAATGATCAGCAAAATAATTGATACTATATGTAAAATCCTACAAACAATATCTATATTATCTATTGCTTTATTAATATCTTCTATTTCTGCAAAAACGGAAACTCCTCTTGCCTTTAGCTTATTATATACCCATTCTGTATGTGTTATAGAATCCACAGAAATTTGTATATAAGAAATACTTTCTTCTTCACTATCTTTTAGCTGTTTCGCAGAATCATATGTTATAATAACAGGTGATAGTCCTATATCCAACCTATTATAATCATCATAAAATTTACTCTCAATATTTTCCCGATCTACACTCATATTAATTGTATATACCCCGATAATTTCAACTTCAGCTGTATTTTTCCCTCGTTGAATTACCGCCTTTTTTCCTAAAATATCATTATAATCCTTAACTCCCATAGATATAAGTGCATATTCATCAATAATTGCTTTTCCCTGATCCCCCTTTCGAAATCCATCTCCACAAATAACAGCATCTTCTTCAATAAATTCCATCTTTGATTCTATAAAATTATCCCCATCGGTATTTATTCCTTTGATCTCTTCCATGGGCATATACTCTAATCCATCAATCGAAAACATATCTGCTCCATTTAACTGCATATATTCACATACTCCACATACATATGGAATCGCATTTATAGTCTTGATAAGATCTAAACTTTCCTTTTCAGAAAACGATGAAACCGTCACAATCCTATATTCATAGTTTGAATTTATTTTCTCCTTTAAATAGTTACACACTCCATCATTAAACATTGAAAACGTCAACAGACTAATTAAGCCTCCAATTATTGATATTATAAATACTTTAAAAATGTTCTTTTTACATTTCAATTCTTTATATATCAATCCCATTATGCCCAATATCTTCAACTCATCTACTCCATTTCATTCAATCCGGATATAATTGTCTCACTTGTTACCTTTTTCAACACAATATACATATAAAATAGTGTAATCATTTCAACCACAAAAAAAGTTATTAGTATTACCTTGTAATTACAGCACATTAAATCTATTATATTTATATTGTAAATCATTTGTCCCTGATATTTATTCAAAAAATATAAAAATACTTTATTCAATAATAAAAAGCCTATTATACTACCAATTGCCCCTACTAATAATCCCATATAGTAGTATAGTTTCTTAACAAGCGACATAGAAAATCCCATACAAATCATAAGATAAATTTTGTTTAAATTTTTATTTATCAGATTTCTGTTTGCATCTATAATACCTAATGCTGCCAGAAATGCAAATAAAATTCCGAAAAACATTACAACTCTTTTTATTATCTTTGCAATACGGATATACTGATTTTTTTCCTCTTTCCCGTTTAATATAAAACAGTTTAAACCATTAATCTTATTTATATATTTTTTAGAATCATTCACTTCCACAGAAAGCATCTGTAATAATAAATCATCAGAATTTCCCAATAAATCTTTAGCAATATATATATCATGACTATAATAATTCGTCCAAATATCATCTAACTCTGGATTTAAAACAGCTATAATTGGAATCTTGATTTTTTCACTTCCATTCTGAATTGTAACTTTCCGTTTTCCTATTTCCTCCAATTTCATTCCTATTTTATTCTGATAACTCTCGCTAATAATAGCACCATCCTGTTCCTGACTTTTAGAAATCGCAAGGAATCCCTCCTCACATGACTTCTCAAAAAGAAAAGAATCCGATATTTCATATACTCCAATACTGGCTTTATTTTCTCCAATAATGTCTTCCACATTATAACATATACGGTATCGTTCTACATTATTTATTAAAATACTTTTCTCTTCTTCAGAAATATCCTGCGAAACAAATAGCTCCAGTTGTTCATACTTAGAAGTAACTTTATATCTATTCACCATATTTTGATATACGTTAATTCCAACAGAAAAGAAAAAAGCAACAAAAACTGTAGCAACCACTACATTAAACGCTCCTAGAAATACAGTCTTTAAAGTTCGACTAAATAGCCAACTAAAGATTTTACTAGTCATCCATATTGATTTCATAACATCTCCATTCTTCCTACTGCCAATATTATTTAGATATCATACTCTTTCGTCCACATTTTCCCTATAATTTTTCCGTCACATATTCGAACAACATTGTCAGAATATTCCATGGCATCCTTTTCGTTATGTGTTACCATCACAAGCGTTTTTCCACACTCATTTAATTTCTTAAACAATTCCATAATGCATTTTGATGTCTGGGAATCTAACTGTCCGGTTGGCTCATCTGCAAAAATAATATCTGGCTCATTTACTATAGCCCTGGCTATACACAAACGCTGTATCTCACCACCAGACATCTCTGTCGGTCTGTGTGTAATTCTATTCTTTAAATCTACCATCTCTATTGCCTGCTCCACTCGCTCTTTTCTTTCAGCATTTGAAAGATCAGTAATTAAAAGAGGAAAAAGTACATTATCATATGCATTAAAATTTTTTTCTATATAAAAAGACTGAAATACAAATCCAATATTTTTGTTTCGAAATCGTGCTCTTTCTTTTTCTCTCATACTTGAAAGTTGTTTTCCATCAAATAAAACTTCTCCCTTTGTAGGCAAAAGTAATCCACTTAATAATTGAATTAGAGTGGTTTTTCCAGATCCAGAACGCCCTAAAATTGAAATAAATTCTCCCTTCTTTATCTCAATGTTTACATTATTAATAACATGAACATTATTTCTCTTTCCTCTTTTATATTCCTTACAAAGTTCTTTTCCCACTAAAATGTTACTTTCCATCTATATTTCTCCTTATATAATCAATAATTTGCTGTTTTCCAAGCATTGGTAAGTAACACGTTGCTGTCTTTGCAATTTCAGAATAATTTTTTCCATTTACTTTGTAATAAACTACCGCCTGTATATAAATCATATCTTCCGTTGCATTAAACAAATAGAAAAGGTCTTCTTCCTTTTTATTTCCTTCCACGCTATTCTTTCCATTCATCCATGTACCAGATATTTTTCCCTTTTCCTTTTGTTTAAAGGAGATGTCTTCTACTACCATTACATCATTCAAATTATTATCTACATTCAATAAATATTGACCCTTTTCATCTTCATTTACAGCATAGCCAATCTCAATATCTTCATTTGCATTTGTATTTTCTATTTTATCAATCAAAACACTTCCAATTGGAAGATCAAATATAATACTTCCTGATTCATCCTTTATGCATAGAGAAGTGTAATAATGCTCTCCGAATTCAAGATCTTTACCTTCAGCCACACCAGAGACAGAATATACCGAATAGCTTTTATATTCATCCAACTTCTCTATCGTTATATCTGTTAATTGCTTTTCCTTCTCATCTTCCCCGTATAATACTCCTAAAATATCTTCTTTATATTTCTCTGTAATTGTATTCTTTGAATCAATTAATATAAAGGATACGTTTGCCACATCTGTATCATTCACTGCATAATAACTTGTTCCTTCGAATATAAACAATCTGTTTTTTAAAATAGAATTTTCTTTATTCACTAAAAAAAAAGCAATTATATTAACTAATACAATCATTCCTATTATTATGCTAAACACTATTTTTTTCTTCAATATACTATTCTCCTTGTATCTTAGGCATTTGGTTCTGACTCGGAAAAATATCATTCAATATCTACCACTATTTTAACATCCAGTACGGTGAAAGAACTGTTTGCGTACTTGATGCTGTACACGGAGAACCTATATTCCTCCATTTTGTTTTCTTCGCACGGAGATCATAATGAAAATCCTGCTTTTGAACTTTGGATGAATATTTCAATTTTTCTGTCTTTGTCCTAACATAAAGCGTTGCCTTACTCTTCTTTTTTACTTTCACATCTGTATGATAAGTTTTTGTATTAGAATATTTAACATCTGTCCCTGCCTCAACTTGAATTGCTTTCACGGTAACCTTACTTCCTAATTTAACTGAAGAGCTTTTTGTTCTTGCATCATCAAAAGAGTGGTTTACCGCATATGCCTTTTTATTTTCAAAAGTATCTACCGTAGAATATGCAGAATATGAAGTTGACTTCGATTTATAAGTTGTATCTAACTTATTTCTTACAGTAGCCAAATTCCACCAAGAATAATCATATGTTGTCGTCGCAGCTAAATCTCCATTTGTTGCCGATGTACCCATTCCCGTTATCAGTATCATAACTGCTAATATTAAAATTCCTAACATTTTCGTTCTTTTTTCTTTCATAAGTAATATTTTCTCCTTTTCTTCTTCCGAGTCCAAAACCTATTTAAAAATAACATAATAAATCATTTCTTTCAACGCTTTATATTCTTGTGTTAACTCCTAGTCAAAAAATTTATAAATATTATTCTATTACTTTCCAATATTCTGATTTTCTCATCAATTAATTATATAGAAAAATCCATAGCTTAAATATGTGATACTAAAAAGTACTTCCAATACAAAGCAGGAATTAACTAATCCTAAAAAATAATTTATTCGACCACCATTTCATTTACAATTGTAATAATCTACATACAGAATATTTTTCAGTTAACATCCTCCCTGCAAACAGCAGAGTATTAGGTCTATCAGGATTATTACCCTCATGAATAAAACTTCATTTTATAATTACGCAAGCATATAGCATACCAAGCAAACATCCACCCAGTGCCATCCACGTCAAATGATTAAAAAACATAAGCCATAACCTTCCCTGGTTCCCTTTCACAGTTTCTCTGCTTTCTGTCACTGGATATTTTATCTGATAAACCTCTTTCTCCCATACCATACAATTTCGATCCTTATAACAGTATATTTTTACAGTAGGTGGAATATATTTTTTCTGATTTTTCGGAATCAGATCACTATAATAGATCTTGGAGACTCCAAGCTCATCTATTGTTTCTGCCTCAATCCGATATGCCGAGCGTTCATTATTACTAACACGTCCTATGGAACTCTCAAAATATACTTTCTTAAGTCCCTTTACCGTTCCTGCTATACACCGCCCATTAGCTACCACTGTATCCTGTAGTTTTCGCTGCATACCTGTTTCCCACACACAGTATCCAAACAAAATGCAATAAATAACCGCACTTAACAACGAAATTGTTTTTAGTGTTGAATCCCTTAAATACCCTAAATAGCAAGGGACACTACCTATAATTGCAGGAATACACCCCAAAACATATGTATATCTTGTGTTAATATAAACTCCCTTCATCCGTTATCCCCTTGATTTTACCATTATTTATCCTGCATTTCATTTTCTTTACACTTGTTATAATATTTTTATTATTTTGCAAACAAGCATTACATAAATTCCTTTTCATATTTCCACAAGCGGTTTAGTTCATCTCTCACTTCCATTAATGCAAAACCTAGTAAGTTCTTCCCCTTCCATGTATCCGGATTAAATGCCCTTTCATCATTTGCCTTTAAACCAATTCCCCAGACTTTATCATATGGACTGGCTTCTACTAATAACGCTTTTCCGGTACTTAACAGAAAACGTCTTAGTTCCGGTATCTGCGAAAATTTATAGTAATTACCTGTCAAAACAATTGGAAACTTAAACCGATCCCAAATCTCTTCATCAAAATATTTCACTCTTCGCCCATACTTCTGAATATCATCTGCCTTATCTGTATCCATAATCATTTTCATCATATTTATGTCACCAAATAATTCTGCCTTTTTTGACATCATATATTGCTCCATACAGCAATACTTCACATGCCCTACATAGAAATCTATCATATACCATTGACTGAAACAAGATTTGTCAACTTGATTCCCCAATTGACGAGGTCTCCAAAATGAAATCTGTTCACGGATTTCTCCCTCTTTTCTCTCTTCTATTATAGAAGTTGTAGAATAAACCGGTTTATTATTCTCTTCCCATTTATAAATCCAAAAATCATTTTGATGCAGCAATTTGTGTTCCGACAAATCCCAGCATACCGGCTTAGGGAATTTTCTATTATATTCTTCCTGCTCCTCTACTGATAACGTTTGAAACCAATTGTGAAATTCCATTACATAGTCCTCACCATATCCCATTCTCCAGCCAATGCTCCCCTCGGGAATCTCCGGATACATCAGCCACAATGGTGCCATTAATTTTTTCTTCATAGTTCCTCCATTAATACAAACATGATATTATAAAAAATATATCCCAAATGCCAAGTCCATCTCACCTGACATTTGGGATATACATTAACAACCCGCTTTTAATTCATGGTGTCCAATGAGGAAACAAGGCTTCTCATTTCCTGTTTGGAACCTACATTACGGGAACGGTTAATAAAATCCTGTCTTTCTGCCTCGTTCATGTTGCTAAACCTCTCCATTGCATGCAAATTTTCTGCAAGTGCCATACTAAGTCCTACTGGAATTTCATCATTATTTAATATATTCATGTTATCACCTCAGAATTAGTATGTACAGATATTAAAACTTTATTTGCCTTATTGATTTAATTATGGATAACTTATACACGTTTCTTTGCACTTCCTCTTATTAACCTATCTTTTGTAACTTCTCTGAATGCTCCGCTACAACCTTCTTAACAATAGTCATATCTTGTTTCATTACCTCATAATCTTCTACACTGTCTTTATATCGGTCATACGTGGAAGTATAGCAAGATTCTATTGTATTCAATCGTGGTAAAATTTCATTTTCCTGAGTAATCTCTATCTTCTTCACTCTGGTTTTTATATCCTGCATATCCTCTTTCAAATTCTGCATGTCCTCTTTCAAATTCTGCATGTCCTCTTTCAAATTCTGCATATCCCCTTTTACACCCTGGATATCCCCTTTCACATCTCGAATATCCTCTCGGATACTCTGAACCTCTTCCCTAATCGGATCAAGCATATTCGACATTGCAAGTAATAATTCATTATCTGTCATTTTATCCCCTCCTAAGCACCCCTTTTTCTCATTATCAAAATTATACCAATTTTTAAACTTTTTTCAAGCAGATAATTTGATTTATACATTCTACTTCTCCATCTAGATTTTGACCAGTATAGAAACGGACATATATTTTGTAGCATTTAATACCTACCATTTATAAAATTTTACTTACAAGAATAAAAAGCAAACTTATAGATCCATAATAATCTCTCTTGCTACACTCTCTTCAATCGGTGTCGCAAACACACCTTTTTCAAATTCAACAATATCACCAATCCCCTTTTGGATCACAAACCGCAGTTTACCGTTTCTTACCTTTTTATCCGTATATAATTTCTTTACTAAATCATCTCTATTAATACCAGCCGGAATCGCAACCGGAAGCTTGGCTTTTACAAGCAGTGCGATCACTTCATCTCTTTCTTTTGCAGTCATATATCCCAAACGGTATGCCAGTTTTACCTCTGCAGCCATTCCAATGGAAACTGCCTCACCATGCAGTAGTTCATAACCACTCACTGTTTCAATCGCACGTCCTACTGTATGCCCAAGATTCAGAATTTCCCGAAGACCACTCTCTCTTTCATCCTTCATGACAACTTCATATTTTATCTTGCAATTTTTCTCGGCAATCTGTTCACATACCTCCCGATCCAATGCCAGAATATCTTCTATATGCTCGTTCAGATAATCAAAAAAATCATGATCCGCCAGACATGCATGTTTAATTGTCTCCGCCAGACCACTTATCACCTGGCGTTCCGGGAGTGTTCTCCATGTAGCGATATCCAGATATACTTTTTCGGGCTGGTTAAATAATCCAATTAAATTTGTCGCCAAAGGCGTATCTACAGCCGTTTTTCCTCCTACGGAAGCGTCCGCTGCTGCCAGCAGGGTAGTTGCATAATTAATAAATGGAACCCCCCTTCCAAAGGTTCCTGCCACAAATCCTGCAAGGTCAGTAACGACACCTCCACCGACAGCGATAATACAACAGTCTCTCCGATATCCCTTTGCAAGCATGGCATCTTCAATCTCTTCCTTTGTTTTACGGGTTTTCTGTTTTTCTCCTTCTTTGAATACAAATAAATCTGCCTGATATCCCGCTTCCTGTAACATTGCTAATATCTTATCTGCATATAATCCCTTTACAATACTGTCTGTTACCACCGCAAATTTATGAATTTCACCTGCCAGTCCATTCTTTAAATCATGAATCAACTTCCTCTCCAGTTCATATCCTATTTCAATCTCGTAGCTGTCATCTACAATTTTTTTCAGCTCCACATTAAATGTACTCATGCTTACTCTCCTATACATTCCCTATATCGTATATTCTGTAACTATTTCATACTACCTGTAAACTACACACATCCGGTGGTCAAAAGCTAAACCTATACGTTATTCATCATATTTTTTTACTAAAACTGTAGCATTATGCCCTCCAAATCCCAGTGAATTACTGATTGCTACGTGAACCGGCATATATACTCCCTGTCCTTTGGTATAATCCAAATCACATTCCGGGTCATCATCCACCAAACCCACAGTCTGATGAATATAGCCTTCTCCAATCGACAGAATACAGGTAATCAGTTCAACTGCACCACCCGCCCCAAACAAATGTCCAATCATGGATTTGGTTGAATTAATCTTCACACGATATGCCTCTTCTCCAAATGCCAGCTTAATAGCATTCGTTTCATATTTATCATTCATTGGAGTACTGGTGCCATGGGCATTAATGTAATCTACGTCTTTTGGTGTCAGACCTGCATCTTCTATCGCCAATGTCATTGCTCTGGCAGCACCCGACCCATCTTCTAAAGGTGCCGTTAAATGACTGGCATCACAGGTAGCACCATAACCACCAATCTCTGCATAAATCGTGGCATGACGTGCCTTTGCATGTTCCAATTCTTCCAATACTAAAACTCCTGCACCTTCACCAGTAACAAAACCGTCCCGTTTTTTGTCGAAAGGAATCGATGCCTGCAATGGATTCTCCGATGTAGAAAGTGCTGTCAACGCCTGAAAGGTTGCGACACCGAAACGACTAACTGAACTGTCTACACCACCTGCTAAAATGACATCTGCTTCCCCATGCTGGATTGACCGGAATGCCTCTCCAATTGAATTGGTTCCCGTCGCACAGGCTGTCACTACATCAATACATTTCCCATGAAATCCAAACTGCATGGCAATATTGGCGGCTGCCATATTTCCCAAAACCATAGGAGCTGTCAACGGATGAATCTTCCCCGGTCCTTTTGCAAGAAGCTTGTCATATTCCCGTTCAATCCCCATCAGACTTCCAACACCTGAACCAACACAAACACCCATCCGATAGGAATCTTCCTGCTTCAATTTCAATCCAGCATCCTGTATTGCCTGCCTGGACGCGGCTACAGCAAACTGACTGAAACGGTCCATTCTCTTAGCATCCTTCGCTGACATATATTCAGCAGGATCAAAATCACATACCTCTGCTGAGAGTTTAGCTCTGTACGCAGTGGTATCAAAATTACGGATTGGTCCAATGCCAACCTTTCCTTTATGAATATTCTCCCAAAATGTCTTTACATCATTTCCAATCGGGGTGATTAATCCCATTCCTGTCACTACTACTCGCTTCATCCTATCCTCTTTCCTGTTCCGAGTTTGTCCGGAACCTATACTCATATGTAATTAAGTGATATTTCTTCA
The DNA here is from genome assembly GCA_910584695.1 of uncultured Lachnospiraceae bacterium. Taxonomy (GTDB): domain Bacteria; phylum Bacillota; class Clostridia; order Lachnospirales; family Lachnospiraceae; genus CAG-590. The sequence goes on along the minus strand of CAJUBR010000030.1, from coordinate 10,662 downwards.
TTAAATCATATCATATTCCCATTCTGCCATCAAGATTTTCCCGTCCTTTATTCCTTTTTATGCAGGCAATAAATAAATATCCTTTAACCCCTAATAGAACACATAACAGCATCACCTATATACCCATCATAGGATTCTATGATTTCTCCATTTTGAGGATTTATGGCAACAATTCCATCTCGTGCCCTACCAAATATAATCTGTTTTTCCTCGTTATAGGCAAATGCTAAAATTTGGTCTTTATTCGTGACCGATTTCCAGATCAGATTTCCATCATAATCGTACATACGCGGAAAATGATTCACCGGACTTACCACAATTCCAAATGGAGTCCCGCAGGCAGTCACATAGGCAAATGCCGGACTTTTTATCTTTTTCCCTCCGATTAGAACTGTATTCCTATGCCAAAATACAATATCCTCTCCATATGGATTAGCAAATACTTTCGCTGCCACAATTCGTTTTACAATTTCGCCTGTCCTAATATCAATATAATAGGTATGTGCCGGCTCATCCTCATTACTTGCTATTACATATTCTTCATCTTTTGAAAAACCTACACCTTGAACCTTTTTCACAGCTTTTGTATTCCAGAGCAGACTGCCATTTTTACAATTTATTAGAGAAATTCCTTCACGTGTATAAGCTGCCGTAACGGCATATTTCCCACTATCAGAAACAGCCGCACGTCTTCCACCAACTTCAAACGGAGCAATAAAGGCAGCACATCTTTTCAAATCATCTGCCTGATAAACAGAAAAATGTGCAAGATTCAGCTTATCATCTGTAAATTTTTCCCTTCCAAGAATATGTAACCCATTGTCAGAAACAAAAAGTTCTTCTCCACCGTTATACTCTTTCATAAATATAAGATAATCCTCTGGAAGCACAACATCATTTTCAGCACTCCTTCTACATATGCTTTCTCCCATCCCTGTATCATTGCTTATATTTTTCCTGATGCAATTCCCGTGCCATCATTGCAATTGCTACGGTTCCTGCTAGAAAATCAGCAATTGGACCAGCATACATAATCCCGTCAATTCCTACAAACAATGGAAAAATGATGATAAGTGGCAGCAAAAATATAATCTGTCTGGTAAGTGCCAGAAAACCACCGCTTTTAGGCTTTCCAATCGCTGTAAAGAAATTAGAAGAAATCGGCTGTATAAAATTAATAAACGTAAAAAACAAAAACACATGAAAATACTGAATCGCAAACCGATTATACTCCTTAGAACCATCCCCAAAAACAGATATAATCTGCCTTGGAGCAAACTGGAATAATAAAAATGCTGCGACAGATAATAAGAAACCGCAAAAAACCGCTTTCAGATAAGCCTCCTTTACCCTTTTATATTTTTTTGCCCCAAAATTAAAACTGGCAATCGGCTGCAATCCCTGAGAAATTCCGATGATAAAGGACATAAATACCATATTTACTTTTGATATAATTCCTGAACAGGCAATAGGGATCGCCTCCCCATACGCAGAAAGTGAACCGTAATACTTTAATGACTTGTTCATGACAATCTGCACAATCATCATGGAAATCTGGTTGCTGCACGGAGCTGCTCCCAATGCCGCAATTCTTGCAATATTTTTTCCCTTTATAATTAAATGTCTTTTTTGAATTTTTACTGTTTTACAGTGGCTTAAATACCAGATGGTCATGCTGCCGGAAACAAACTGTCCAATAATTGTGGCATAGGCCGCCCCTGCCATTCCAAGCTCTAATCCAAAGACAAAAACGGCATCCAGTACTGTATTGATTACTGCACCGGTCAGATTACAAAGCATCGTAATCTTCGGTCTTCCGTCCGCCCGGATCAGGTGCCCGCCTCCTGTCGCCAGAATTACAAACGGGAACCCAAAAGAAATGATTCTGGTATAAGTTTTTGCATATTCTAATACGTTATCCGGTGAGCCAAAAAAACGCAGCATCGGGTCTAAAAACAACTGCGTAATCAAACAAAGGATCATCCCACACCCAAACAGCATAACGGATGCATTACCAAGAAAATAGACAGCCCGTTCACGGCTGCCTCCCCCCATACTGATATTAAATGCAGAAGCACCGCCAATACCGAATAACAGAGCAATTGCCACCGTAGAAATAGATAAAGGAAAGGAAATATTGGTAGCCGCATTTCCTAATTCTCCAATACTTTGTCCGATAAAAAACTGGTCTACAATGTTATATAATGAGCCCACCAACATAGAAATAATGCTGGGAATTGCAAACTGCCGCAAAAGCTTATTAATTCGTTCTTCTCCCAATGGGTTTGTTTCTTGTGTATGATTCACTGTTTCTGTCTCCTTGTTTTCATTGTCTTCATATAGCATAGTATAAACTATTTTACAAAAATCCACAATATTCTGTTCAACCATTAATTATTAAAAACAGAACCATAATATAGGAGATGTGAAATCTATCACATCTCCTTGGATATCAGGGCTATCTTTATTTACAGTTTTATATACTATACCACTTTAGTTTTATTTTTTTCAACATGGGGCTGTCGCACTGATCACTTAGTGCAACAGCCCCGCTGATTCTTATAATAGCAAAGATACAAACAATATGTTTTTTTATTGTAAGTTCTTCCCTTTATCCTCTTCCACCATAACATAAAAATTAAGTATGGTGTCTTTTTAATATCCTCTTATACATTGCGTTCAATCTATTTTATACTAATACTTTCTATTGTCTGTATCTTTTTACCATTCGTATATTGCACTTTATGATTAAAATATATTTTTTCACCATCTCTGTGCATTCCTTCAATTTCTTCAACTTTCACTTTATTCCCGTTTGTGACACCTTTTATTATATATGTAATTCCCTTCATACCATTTACTGGAAGTTGTCTGATGACTAATTTATCTCCTAATTTGTTGTTCGTTGAAAGATAAAAATATTTTTCGCCATCTGGTCCCTGGTATACATCTTCTGATTGCCAAAGTTTATTAATTCCATTTATACCTATTGTACTTTTCATCGTTGCATTATAACTTCTTGCCTTCACATACTTTGTAACAGATGTCTTTTTTTTCTGGACTGCAACCTTTTTATCAAAGTTTGAAGCAAGTCGTACTATCTTAAGATAACATGCACCTGTACTTTTTTCCGTATATCTTACATATATATATGGCGTTCCATCTGATGCACGTACAAAATCGGCTCTGTCAAATTTTTCACCTTTACCACATAATTTACTAAACTCTGTGACCTGTCTGCCCTCCTTTGACAGCTTACACAAATTTGCGTTTTTTAATCGAAGCCCAGAATCCTTTAACTTTTCAGTAATAATTTTTTGTCCTTTCGCGTTTTTCCACCTTTTGGCTTTTTTATCATAATAATTGATATTTTTATTGTTTTTTCCCGTCTTATTTAAGACGGCCGCATCAACCAAAGCAACTCCCTTACCATTATCAGAATTAACGTATAACTTTAACTCATTTTCTTTATAATATCCAGCCAGGGAAACTCCATGCCCGCCATTATCAATTACAAGAAACGATTGGGCAGTTGCCGTTTTCCCTTTAATATTAAACTGAATCAACAACGTATCTTCTTTACCCTTACCACCCTTACCCGGTTGAACCATAGTGCCATAAATACGATTATTCTTTTTATCTATAAAAAAATTCTGTATAACACGATTAATTGGTAAATTTTTAAAAATATACTCCTGTTTACTTTTGACAGTTTTTACATTAGCAGTTGCTGCATATACTACTCTTGCCTCTGTGGTGCCGGTTAGGTCATCTGTAACCCAAAAGCCTGAAACTGCAATTGCTGTCGCCAGTATAATGGCTGCCATTTTTCCCTTAATCTTTCTTCTCATTTTGTATTCCTCCTGTCTGTTTTAATCATTATGTATCTTTGCTCATGGCAATATTCATACATATATCGCTACGTAATTTATAATATAAATTGCTATATGATGAAAATATATTTTTTGACTCTCCTCCTTCCATGATTACTATTATTCATTTTGCAATTTACATTAATTATTTTTATCTATTTTGCCTCCCAAAATCCGCTACACCTCAGTAATCCTATTAAATTCCTGTTTCAGCATAATAAAATCCGTTTTTCTTTTTATTATATCACCTATTGTTATAATCTTGCAATAACTAATTTGTTGCTTGTGTCATTGATGCATATGTTGAATTACTTGATTTGCAAGAATTGGGGTTTTATTGAATACAGTGATTCAAATAGAGGGCAATCCCAAGATCGACGTTCTGATTTATTAAAACTTCATATCTATGGAACACAGTGTATGCCGAAACTCAGATTAAAGCACATCTTATGATATAAAAAGATGATACAGATTATCGCAACAAAACTGAAATAAAAAACTGTATTGATGATGAGATGAACGTATAAAAAATTTTAGATTTTGTCTTGACAACTGAACCATTATACTATTAACATTCAATATTAGAGATTATTTGGATAGTGCAGAACGCATAGAAAATTTTATAGTACAAAGGTGATAAATATGAGAATTCCTATACCTATCCCCCTTGGTTTGTTATTTTTGTTTATTTATTGGGGATTTCAGTTATTGCATATTTTCTTTGAAAATTATGTATGGAAAAAGGCAACTCCTCCCATCTATGAATTGATTTTCCAAATATTGTGTGTTATTGTAACCTTTATTTTGAGTGGTTTTGTCTTTGTATGTTTTTTTGAGTGAGGGAAGTTATCAAGAGAAACTTTAAACATTGGCTAAAACACCTTTTATTAGTTTTATTTTCATTTATCTTGTTTCATTCTTAATCCTTTTTGGAAATTTAATCCAAACCAAAAAGTAATTGCATCTAGTCACAATCTCCCCCCACTACATAAAATGCATATCCTATTGTCTTACAAGCTCTTTAGCCAAAGCCTCTAAGTTCTTCTTATCCTCTTCCTTAAGAGTTGAGCGGACCGTTACCGTATTTTCAAGAACCTCTATGTCCTTCATACCCTCAAACTGTTCCTTCATTAATTTTCCTGCCATTGGTGCCCATGAACCGTTTTCAATTATTCCTACCCGCCGCTTCTGATATGCCTTTATTTTTAGATGATATAAGAAATCCTGCATAACAGGCATAAGACTGCCATCATAGGTTGGAGACGCCACAACAAGACGATCATAACGAAAGGCATCCTCAATACATTCCGCCATATCCTCCCTTGCCAGATCGGAAACAACTACTTTTTCCACGCCCTTTGATTCCAGCATTCGGGCTAACTCTTTCGCAGCCTCACCTGTATTTCCGTGTAAAGAGGAATACGCAATAAATACCCCCTGATCCTCTGGTTCGTAACTACTCCATATCTTGTATTTTCCAATATAATACTCCAGATTTTCTGAAAGAATTGGTCCATGCAGTGGACATATCGTCTGAATATCCAATTCTGCCGTCTTTTTCAGAAGCGTCTGCACCGGCATACCGTATTTCCCCACAATATTAAAATAATATCTTCTGGCCTCACATGCCCAGTCTTCCTCTGCGTCTAACGCTCCAAACTTTCCGAACCCATCTGCCGAAAACAGAATTTTATCAGCCACTTCATAGGTCACCATAACTTCCGGCCAATGCACCATCGGTGCCATCACAAATTGCAGTGTATGATTGCCAAGTTCTAATGTATCCCCTTCTTTTACGACAACGCATCTGTCTTCTACTGGTACTTCAAAAAAATTTGGCAGCATTCCGAATAATTTTGCATTGGATACCAGTTTAATATCCGGATATTTCGTAAGAACTTCTGAAAGATTTGCAGAGTGGTCCGGCTCTATATGAGAAATAATCAAATAATCCGGCTGTTTATCCCCTAATACTGCATCCAGATTCGCAAACCATTCTTTTGCCGCTTTTTGATCCACCATATCCATGATTGCTGTTTTTTCATCCGTAATAACGTAAGAATTGTATGAAACCCCATTCGGAATCACATACTGTCCCTCAAATAAATCCAGCGTTTTATCATCCACGCCAACATAATACACACTGTCTGTTATGTTCTTTGTCATCTGTCTGTCCTCTCTTTCCTTCTATTCCTTTATTAGATTAAATACCGTTTCCTGTTTCTCCCATATTACATCCTGCTCCACAAATAGCAATAGGACTGCGTTCTTGCCGCAAAATATTCTTTCTTTAAAAGTTCCCTGACCTCTTCTTTTGTATACCATGCGGCCTCTATTTCTTCAACTGTTGATGTACTCGGAGCAAATTCACCCTCCGCTACACCTACCACGCATATGTTTTTTTCATTTGAAAATCCGACGGCACTAAAACTGTCTCCTAACACGTCTTTCACCCGTACCAGATCAAGACCTGTTTCCTCCTTCAATTCCCTTCTTGCACTCTCCATAAACTCTTCACCGGAATCGATTAAACCGGCCGGAAAATTAAAAACAAAGTCTCCGCAAGCCATACGGAATTCCTTATTTAATAAAATCTTATCCTCCGCCTCACTATGCATGATAAGAACGACGGAATCTGCCGGATGTTCTGTCAGCTCTTTCTTTGTAGTCAGATTTTTATTCCGGCTTATCATTTCATATACCTTCCTTTTATGATCTGCCGTCTCGTAAGTAATATCATACCGGGTAATATATCTGCCCTCTGCTTTCTTTTCTATTCCTATAAATTCCATATTCCGCTCTCTTTCACAAACAAGTAATATAAGAATACCGCTTACTGTTCTGCTTTCTCCGGAATCCGGATATCAATACAGAGTTCTTCCAACTGTTTTGCATCTACCACGTCCGGTGCATTACTCATCAGGCAGGAAGCATCTTTTATTTTCGGAAATGCGATAACATCACGGATAGAATCGGCACCTGTCATCAGCATGATCATACGGTCAAGACCATATGCAAGTCCTGCATGGGGCGGTACACCATATTTAAACGCATTTAACAAAAACCCAAAGCGGTCGTATGCTTCTTCTTTGGTAAATCCCAACAGACCAAACATTTTTTCCTGAACATCATCCTGATGGATTCTGACCGAACCACCACCCAGTTCTACTCCGTTTAATACGATATCATATGCTTTTGCCCTTGCTTTTCCCATATCCGTATCCAATAATGCCAAATCCTCATCCATCGGCATCGTAAACGGGTGGTGCATCGCCGTATATCTTTCTTCTTCATCTGACCACTCAAATACCGGGAATTCCGTCACCCATAAAAACTTATAATCATTCTTACTTACTAACCCTAACTGATCTGCCAACTCACATCTTAATGCTCCTAAAACAGAATACACAATCTTGTCCCGGTCTGCCGCAAATAGCAGTAAATCTCCTGTCTTTCCTTCCATTGCCTCAATCAGTGCTGACATCTCTTCATCCTTCATAAACTTGGCAAAAGACGATTTGAGACTTCCGTCTTCCTGAATCGCAATATAGGCAAGCCCCTTTGCACCGTAACCCTTTGCAAAATCCACCAATGCATCAATCTTCTTCCTTGGCATTGCACCCTGTCCCTTTGCATTAATGCCGCGGACAGAGCCTCCATTTTCAACAGCACCTTTAAATACGGCAAATTCGCAGTCCTTTACAATATCTGTGACATTTGTAAGTTCCATGCCAAAACGAATATCCGGCTTATCCGAACCAAAGCGGTCCATTGCCTCCTGCCAGGTCATTCTCTGAATCGGAAGGGGAATCTCCACTCCAATGCTTTCCTTAAATACCTTCGCTAACAATCTTTCATTTACATCCAGTACATCTTCTACATCCACAAAGGACAACTCCATATCAATCTGTGTAAATTCCGGCTGGCGGTCAGCTCTTAAATCCTCATCCCGGAAACATTTTGCAACCTGATAATAGCGGTCATAACCGGAGCACATCAAAAGCTGTTTAAAAATCTGCGGTGACTGTGGAAGTGCATAAAACGTTCCCGGATGCACACGGCTTGGCACAAGATAATCTCTTGCTCCCTCCGGTGTCGATTTGTTAAGAATCGGTGTCTCAATCTCCAAAAATCCCTCCTCAGCCAGAAAATTACGGATAATACTGACCACTTTGCTTCTTAAGATCAGATTCTTTTGTAAATCCGGTCTTCTAAGGTCAAGGGAACGGTATTTTAAACGTACATCTTCCTTTGTCTTGGAGTTTTCCTCAATTGGAAACGGAGGCGTCTCCGCTTCGGAAAGAATTCTTAAATCCGTTGCAATAATCTCAATATCACCGGTGGCAAGATTTTTATTGATCCCGCCAGCACGTAATGCCACCTTGCCAGTAATCGCAGCTACAAATTCGCTTCTTAGTTTTTCTGCCTTTGCAAAATTCTCACTGCCGCATTTATCCTCTTCAAAAATGACCTGTAAAATCCCGCTTCTATCTCTTAAATCTACGAAAATAATACCACCCTTATTACGGCTTTTTTGCACCCAGCCCATAACGGTAACGGTTTCATTCACATTCTGATTACTTACTTCCGTACATCTGTGGGTTCTCTTTAACCCCTTCATTGACTCTGCCATGATTGGTCCTCCTATTTTCTTTCTCCGGCACTTTATTTTTTATTATTTTTCAAATTCCTCAATTTCGGATATAAATATACACAATAGCTCTATACCTCTTATCTATTGCATCCTATCCACATAAAATTCCTCAAAAACAGTATAACCCTCTTTTTCCATCTGCTCCTTTTGGAATTTCTTATTTTTCTTCATTATTGCAATATTAATCTGTGTTCCGTTTCTTCTCTGTTCATTGGCCTTTTGCAAAATAGCCAGCATTTTATCTTCCGGCATATTTTTCTCCACCAGATATGCTGTCTTTTCCCCCGAAGCCGGCACCTGATAATCCTTTTCCAGCAACAACATAACAATACGCTCAAACCCGATGGAAAACCCACAAGCCGGTGTATTCTGACCGGTAAATTTTCCAATCATTTCATCGTAACGTCCGCCGCCGCCAACAGAACCACCAAATTCATCCATGGCAATCTCAAAAATCGGACCGGTATAATAAGACATTCCCCGTACCAGTGTCGGATCAAACACAATTTTAAAGTCCGCAGACTTTGTGGCATCTATACTTGTCATAATCGTCTCTAAATCCTGGGCAACCTCTGTTTCCAAATAATCTCCCAACGTATCCTTTAAGAAACGGACACCCTCTATTCCGGAATCCGTTTTCTCAAACAATGCAAGATATTTGTCTACATTCTCCTTTGAATATCCCTGTTCTGCCAGTTCGGTAGCCACACCGTCCAGACCGATTTTATCCATCTTATCCAGTGTAATAAATACACTATCGTAATCCTGCTCCTCAAATCCACTGTAAGCCGCCATTGCTTTTAACATCTTACGATTATTAAGACGAATTGTAAATTTCTCAAATCCAATTCTCCCAAGCAGTGTCGTTGTGGCTGTAATCAGCTCAATCTCAGCAAGAATGGTAGGCTCACCTAAAATATCAATATCACACTGCATAAACTGGCGGAATCTGCCTCTCTGCGGTCTGTCTGCCCGCCATACATTTCCCATCTGCAATGCCTTAAACGGACTCGGTAAATCGTTTGCATGGTTTGCATAATACCGTGAAAGGGGAAGGGTCAGATCATAACGCAGTCCTCCGTCTACTAAATCCATTTCCTCTTTTGCCTGATCCAGTTTTAATTTCTCACCGCGCTTTAAAATCTTAAAGATCAGCTTTTCATTTTCTCCACCCTGCTTGGAGAACAAATTGTCAATATGCTCCACACACGGGGTCTCCACACCGGAAAATCCAAATGTCTTATAGGTTTCTTTAATCTCCCGGATCACATAATCACGGATTTCCATCTCCTTTGGTAATATATCCTTCATGCCAGTAACCGGCTTTTTCTTCATTGCCATGTTTTCTTTCCTTTCTTTACGATCCTTATACTGTATCCCATGTTCTATATACCCGTATAACGAATATTCCTTAATTATTCCCATTTTAAAATAGTTACCATTCAATACTGTCCTGCAGGGCATGCATTTCAATCTCCTCATGAATAATACTCTGAAATGTCAAAAAAATCTTCATATCAAAATGCCTTACCTCCTCAATTAAAAGCTCCACTGCCACCTGACTGTCAAAAGCCTTTCGGTAAGGACGGTCTGAAATCAGTGCCACAAACACATCACATACCCGCAAAATCCTTGCTCCTAATGGGATTGCTTCTCCAATCAGATTATTTGGATAACCGGTTCCGTCATAATTTTCATGGTGATGCAATATCATTTCACAGACACGTTCTGAATAGCCTTCCGCCTTTACAATCTCATATCCCATACCTGCATGCATTCTTACATACCGCATTTTCTCTACATTCAGAGTATCATCATCCCCGCCATAAAGATAAGTACTCACCCGCAGCTTACCGATATCATGCAGCATTCCTGCCACTTCGACATCATGACATAAAGAAGGGTCTAACTTTAATTCTTTGGCCAGCTTTCCCGCCAGACGACTTACTTCTATTCCATGGGCAATTTCCGTTTTCAAATCTTCAGTGAGATAACTTGAAATTTCATCCACTTCCAAGTCTTCTTTGTCAATTTCTATCATGCATCTCCCTCCTTCTTATCTTCTTCAATAGGCAATTGCAAAACTCTTTATTTTCAAAATCTAGTTGTGCAATATAGACAATATCATAAGCAGGG